>JAOUFX010000391.1 GCA_029857975.1 Deltaproteobacteria bacterium
TAAAAGGCTTGCTGATGTAACCGGCACAACCGGCTTCCATAGCCTTCTCTATATCCTCTTCCATGGCATGACCAGTCAGGGCGACTACCGGGATCTCCTGTAACCCTGGGTCTTGTTTAATGATCCGCGTGGCAATCAACCCATCCATGCCTGGAAGCTGAATGTCCATGAGGATAAGACCCGGTCTTTGTTCCCGGGCTAACCGGATACCGCCTTCGGCATCTACCGCCTCCATGATGTTGTAGGAGCTTCTTTGAAGAATAGCCCTGACCAACTTCCTATTCAATTCATTATCTTCGATTACCAGAATATTTTTATTTTCCATGATCAATCTTCTCCCCTTTGGCGATTGGGACCCGGGGTTAACCCGGGATTACGAATGTAAATTTACTCCCTTTCTCTTCGCCGGCACTCTCCGCCCAGATCTTTCCGCCATGCAACTCCACCATTTTCTTGGTTAGGGCAAGACCCAAGCCCGTACCCTGATAGCGGCGGCTGGCCGAACTATCCAACTGTTCAAAAGGTTCGAAGATCCGTTGCAGATCTTCCCGCTTAATTCCGATCCCGGTGTCTTGAATGGAGATATCGATCAAACCTCCCCTCCGGAGTAGTTGATCATCCCCATCCAAGATTAATCCAACCGACTCCCCCTCCCTGTTCACCCACTGCCCATCCTTAGCCCGCAAATAATGGGCTGCAAGAGTCACCGAACCTCCATCGGGGGTGAACTTCACCGCATTGGAAAGAAGATTGTAAAGGATTTGTTTGAACTTGCGATCGTCCGCCTTGACCGCCTCGGGGAGGCCATCGATAGACGTCATAAGTTGTATTCTGTGCTTCAGGGCCTTTTCCTTGACCATGGTTAGACTGCTCTCCAAAAGCCCCCGGAGATTGAGATCGGTTTCCTCCAATTTCAGCTTCCCCGCCTCCACCTTGGAGAGATCCAAAATGTCATTGATCAAGGCAAGCAGATGCTGGCTGCTTTGCAATACATCGTTCAGGTACTCCTCCTGCTCCTGATTCAGGTCTCCGCATTGCTTATTCGCCACCAGCTCGGTGAACCCCAGGATATGGTTCAAAGGCGTCCGCAGCTCATGGCTCATGTTGGCCAAAAACTCACTCTTGGCCCGATTGGCCCTCTCCGCCGCCGCCTTGGCCTCTTTTAACGAAGATTCAATGCGCTCTCGCTCGCTAATCTCCTTTTGCAGCCGCTCATTCGTCTGGGTCAGGTTGGCATTCTTCTGGTGCAGCTTTTCTTTGTTTTTCCTCAGAAGATTGGCAGTATAGGAAGAGATAAACGCCACTACGGAAAGAAGCCCAATGCTTGCAAAAAGAAGAAACAACTGATTTTCCCACGAAAGATAAAATCCTGAAAATACTTTTTGAGGGGGGAGAAAACCCCATTCCTCCAATATCACTGTTAAAGTAAAGAAAAATGAGCAGATGCCGGCCAGGATGAAAGGCAAGGTACGGGGAGCGACGACCCCGACATAGGTTATTAAGGCAACGTAAAGGACAATAAGGTATGTGGCCTCAATACCTCCCAAAAAATAAATAATAGCTGTATATCCGATTATTTCTAATATATTGATCAAAAGAGAGATATTTTTAATTAAACCTATCCGGGTAGTATGTTTTAAAGCCCAGAGAGTTGGCAGGTTCATAAGAATCAGGAAGGTAACAGCGAAGCTTATTCCTAAGATGTGATTGCTCTTAATAATACCCTCTAAGAAAGCAATCAGGGCGAATAGCCACATAACCAGACTGGCGCCCGATCGTACTAGGGCTCCTTGCACATGCCTGCGATAAAGTCGCATTAAATAATCAGCCGGCAATGCCCCAAGATTTTGAATGCCTTGGGAAGTCATTTCAGTCTCCTAGGATATCTTCAGATGATTCTCATGGATACAAACCCGGTTCTTGCCCCAGCTTTTCTAAGGCCTCATTGCCACTATAGGCTGTAATTATTTCATACTCCTTATGAGGCAGTTTGGCCGCTAATAACTTGACATTCAAGGGATCATCATCAACAATTAAAATCCTGTTTTTACCTGTTACATCTTTTTTGTCAGTGATTCCCTTTCATGACCATCCTGGAAAAGTTTGTTTATCGTATCTATGAAACCATGAATATCAAACGGCTTACTGATGTAACCGTTAAAACCGGCTTCCATAGCCTTCTCCACATCCCCTTCCATAGCATAAGCGGTTAGAGCTACTACGGGGATCTTTTGTAATCCTGGGTCTTCTTTAATGACGCGAGTGGCACTCAGTCCATCCATGCCTGGAAGCTGAATATCCATGAGGATAAGACCCGGTCTATGTTCCCGGGCTAACCGGATACCACTTTCGGCATCTATAGCCTCTAAGATTTTGTATGGGCTCCTCTGGAGAAGAGATCTGACCAACTTCATATTCCTTGTATTGTCTTCGATTACCAGAATATTCTTGTTTTCCATGGTCAATCCTCCGCACTTTGACGATTAAGAACCAGTGCTAAACCGGGATTACGAAAGTAAATTTACTTCCTTTCCCTGCTCCTTCACTCTCGGCTTCGGTCTCCAGATTTCCCCTCAGGTATTGATAGGAAATCAGAAAGTATCCCAGAGGAACCATGACTACAATAAAAGCGATCATTCCTCCGGAAAATAAGTTAATATATTTAGTAATATTTTTTTGGATGGGCATGGGTTATACGCCAATTTTGTCCATAATCGACAAACTACCCGATTCTTCTATTATTTTTCTTCCTGGAGAAGATTGAGCAAAATCGATAAATTCCCGAACCAGCCCAGAGGGCTCTATTTTAATTACCAAAGGTAATTCCTTAAAAAAGTGGATAGGCCCCCCAAACAAATATGACTGACAGCCCATGAATTAATCGAATAAAATCGAACAACTTTATACAATATATCGGCTTTTTGAGATGTTTCTTTAAAAAGAAGTCAAAATGGACGCGAAGGAGGAATGAAAGCGAGGTTTGGGGGACCACATGCAATTATGACTGGTCTTTTCTTCGGGAAAGAATTATTGTATGATGACTTCGTAAAAAGTCCATCTGCGGCGTTGCGCTTCACCTTCGTCGTTGCGGCGTACCTTGTAAGTACGCCTCACTCCTTAGGTTTTGCGCGCCTTGCATATAGAGCTTTTTACTTTGTCATCCCAATTTTGACTTTTTACGAGACCATTATTGTATAAAAGATTGCTTTTTTATCCTTCCCCTCCACCCTTACTCTCTCCCGTGTTTGCGAGGGAGAGGGCTTCGCCGTGAGCTCAGCCGAACGCGAAGGGTGAGGGAGCTTAACTCAAGATTCAGGATTCACTTTATGCACGTAGCCTTAGTGAATACCAACAGCATAAGACCTCCAATCGCCCCTATCGGTCTGGATTATGTCGCCGAAGCCTTAAACGCCTCTGGGCATCAGGTTGAGGTTTGCGATCCTCTGGGGGCGGACGACTGTAATGCGGCGATCATTCAATTCTTCCGTCAGAGAGAATTTGACCTTGTGGGAGTTACCCTGCGCAACACGGACGACTGCGTGTTTACCAGCCGTCAGTCTTTCCTGGAACCATTCTGCGCTATAGTGAAAGGAATTCGCCAGTATACCGAGGGGCTGATCATCCTGGGCGGGGTTGGTTTCTCGGTCATCCCGGAGGAAGTTTTAAACCTCTGTGGAGCCGATGGGGGAATATGGGGGGAGGGGGAATTTTCCTTGGTGGATCTGGCCAATCGGTTGCAAGAGAAAAAGCAATGGTTGGACCTCCCCAATCTCATCTGGCGGGCCCCTGATCGCTGGCATCGCAATCCGCCTTTGACTCGCTCTTTAAGAGATCTGCCACCCATGAGTCGAAGCTGGATAGATAACGCCAGATATTTTAGCGAAGGCGGACAGGCCGGCTTTGAGACCAAACGCGGATGCTCCCAACATTGCATTTATTGCGCCGATCCCATCGCCAAAGGGAACGAAATAAGAACCCGCCCGCCCCAAGCCGTAGGAGATGAGTTGGAAAGGCTTCTCGATCAGGGAATCGATCATCTGCACACGTGCGATAGCGAGTTCAATCTACCCTACGGGCATGCCTTGGAGGTATCCCAAGAGATCATCCGCCGAAATCTCGGGGAAAAACTGCGCTGGTATGCTTACTGTGCCCCTGTCCCTTTCTCGCCGGAATTAGCCCGGACCATGCACCGGGCCGGATGCGTGGGCATTAACTTTGGAGTGGATAGCGGCGACGGGGAAATCTTGCGACGGTTAGGACGCGATGTCTCCCCCGATG
>JAOUFX010000392.1 GCA_029857975.1 Deltaproteobacteria bacterium
AGAATCCCGTGGGCAAAGGATACCAGAAAGATAAAACCGAAACCAAGAGAAAGGGGCGACCGCTTCCCAATATCGAGGAGCCGGATGCGCTGATCGACTCACCCCGCCGCCGTCCGGAACCTGCGGGTCTCGGGCCTTTGGGGCGTATGTGGGAACTGCGGCAGGGCAAGATGGGGAAATACAAGGGCAACTATTTGAAACAGCGCTGGCCCTGGTTTCCCGAGGATTTTGATTGGGGCCATTACAACGCCGCTCCGCCTCCGATGCAACTGGAAGGCTACCTGCGGGGCGACGAAAGGCTATACTTCGAGAACCTCCATCCCCGGCATCCGCAATACGAGTCCTGGCTTCCCGGCTTACGAGTTCGCTGCTTTTTAAATCATCTCACCGAGCCGGAGACCGATCAAAAACTCTTTGACGAAGCCCCCATGAAACTTGACACGCTATGGGTGGACATGGAAGCGGAAAAACTGATCCTCGTCTGGCGGGGCTGGGCGAAAGTGCTGTCTGAAGATTACGAGGAGGTGAAACACGTCTTTATCGTCTCCGAATCTATCGATGAGCCGGCACGTTCCGTTGAAGAATACCATATCCTATTGCAAAAGAGGCTTAGCGGGATTGAACAGGAGCCGGAGTTAGCACCGGAAGAGCCCGACGAAATGGTGACCCGGGTAATACCGGCCTTTAAAGAACCGGCCACAAAGGCCAAAGGGGAAACTGCCGGGGAGGTCAAAACCGAAAAACCCAAAGGCATAGACCCGGCAGCAATGGAAGCGCAGGTAGCGGCTTTCCTGGCCCAGGCCGGAATCGACGTGAAAAGTCTTCCTCCAGAAGTACGGGAAAAAATGAAGGAAGAGCAGTCCAGAATCATAAAAATATTGAACGAAGAAGACCCGGCTAAAATTATGGAGGAAGAGCAGAAGAAAATGGAAGGTCAGTTGGCTGATGAACTTTCCCAGGCAGGCATAGACATCGATAATCTTCCTCCTTTGAGCGATAAGGCCAAGGCCGAGCAGCTCAGGTTAATGAAAGAACTTGGATTAGAAGAGGCAGATATAATGCCTGATCCCGGCCTGGTGAGGTTTTGGGGGATCATGGGGGCCTTGTTACCGAAGATGGGGATGGACCCGGAGAACCTTGCTCCTTTGATTAAAGAGGCCAAAAAGCACCAGGCCCGGCTTAAGGAGCCGTTCGGGATCGGGACGGAGGAAGAAAAAAAGGATCAGACTGCTGCCGAGGAGAAAAAGGCGACTCCTCCTTTAACCCGCGAGGTCGTGGAGGAGCGGGTTGCCCGCGGGGAGTCTTTTGCCGGGGAGAATTTCCGCGGCCTCGACCTTTCCGGCCTGAAGATGAAGGGCATTGATTTTTCAGGGGCGATATTCACCGGCGTTGTTCTCAAAGACACGGAATTGGAAGGGGCTAACCTATCCGCCGCCGACCTGAAGGGCGCGGACCTCTCGGGCACTATTCTCACCGGGGCCAATTTGGCAGGGGCTAACCTTTCCGGAGCCAAGATGGAAAAGGCCTGCCTAAAAGACGCCGATGCAACCGAAGGCAGCCTGACCTATGTCCAGATGGCGGGGGCGGTGTTAACGGATGCGGTTTTTGAAAAAGCCGTAATGTCTAAGGCTGTTCTCGATCAGGTGGAGGCCAAGGATGCCAATTTTTCCGAAGCGGACTTGAGCGGCGCCACCTTCAAAAACAGCGATCTTTCCGGCGCTGACTTTTCCCGATGCATGCTGCACAATACTGATTTTCAGGGCGCGAATCTCAGCGAGGCTTCGGTTGAGGGGGCCGTGGGCATAAAAACCAACTTTCGGGAAGCCAACCTTACGGAACTGCGGGCTTCCGAAGGGTGCGATTTCTCCAATGGATGCTTTGTGAAGGCCACCGGTCCGGGATCGATGTGGGGCAAAGCGAACCTTCCGGACGCCGATTTTTCCTATTCCCGGATGGAAGGGTCGGATTTCACCAAAGCCAAGCTGGAAGGGGCAAACCTGTATGCTGCCAACATGAAGTTCAGCCGTTTTAACAAGGCGGATCTCAGGCGGGCCAAGCTTGTCCGGATGAACCTTTTCGAAGGAAGCCTGGAAAAGGCAAATCTTACGGAAACGGACCTGCGGGGTTCCAACCTTTACGGTGCTGAATTTCTCGAGGCCGTGCTGGATCGGACGATACTGGAAGGTGCGAACCTCAAGATGACCAAACTCAAGAAAGGTTGATTGACATCCGATGGATTTTGAAAATTTTAATTTAAAGGATTTCGCGAATTTCAGCAAAATCCTGTCGCGGGAGGAGGTTTTAGCCAAGGCCAATGCTGGAGAGTCGCTGGCCGGGGTGAAGCTCTGGATGTTAGATTTATCCGGGACGGAACTGCACGGCGCGAACCTTGAACACGCGATGTTTTTCAAAACCAAGCTGCGGGGGGCAAACCTCGAGAACGCCAAACTTGCCGCCGCAGTATTCAACGAAGCCGACCTGGGGGGTGCGAACTTGGCGAAAGCCGATCTGTCCAACGCCCAGATGGTGAACACGAGCTGTGAGAAGGCCGTTTTTAGGGGCGCCAACCTCTCCGCCCTGAGGGCAGGCGTTGAGCAGATGCTGCAAAAAGACCCGCGGGAGATCAAGATTTCACCCCAGCTGGAGGAGCTGGCCCAGAAAGACTTGTCAGCTGTCGATTTCTCGTCCCTCAACCTCGGCCTCGAAGACCTGGGGCTCTCCGAGGGCGATTTTGCTCTCGGCAAAAGCAGCCTGGCCGGCGCCGATTTTTCAGCAACCGTTCTTACCAATGCCGAATTTGACCAGGTGAATCTTGATGGCGCCCGTTTTACCGGATCGGACCTGGAAGGCGCCTCCTTTACCGGCTGTTCCATGGCTAAAGCCGATCTGAGCCGGACTCGTCTGGAAGGCGCCGCATTTGCAAAAACCAGCTTGCCATCAACCCAATGGGCAGATGCCATTCTTCAGGGTACTCGATTTACTGAGGCGGATCTGTCAACAGCATCCAATCTTCCTAAAAACTTTCCTCGTTGCGTCTTTATCAACTGCCAGCTGCCCCAGAAAGACTTTACGGAAGGGAACCTTACCGGAGCAGAATTTATTAAAACAACTTTGACCCAAGGATGCTTCAAGCGGGCCGACCTGAAAGGGGCCAAGTTCCGGGATGCGGATCTTTCCGGAAGTGACCTGTCGGCTACCAACCTTGATGAGGCGGAGTTTTCCGGATCGACCCTTAAGAAGGCGAACCTCAGGGAAGCCAAACTCAGGGGAGCCAGTTTCTTGAAATCTGATTGCTCGGAAAGTGACTTTACCGGCGCCGGGCTGAACGAGGCAGAATTTTCCGAGGCGAACCTTTCCCAAACATCCTTAAAGGGAGCGGAATTGAAAGGAGCCAGTTTTTCGAAGGCGGATCTGAGCAAAACAGATCTGACAGGCTGTTTCCTCACGGAGACTGCTTTCTCAGCGTGTGCCCTGAAAGGAGTCTCCCTAAAAGATACAACACTCAAGGGAGTCAACTTTCCGGAATGCTCTCTCGATAACGTCGATTTCACGGGCCTCGATCTCACCGACACGGATTTTGCCGGCGCCCATCTGAAGGGCGCGCAATTCACGGGCTGCGACCTGACCGACGCGGATTTCTCCGGGGCCGAACTGCAAGCGGCCGATTTCACCCGGGCCAGACTCGCCAACACGAATTTTTCCGACGCCATTCTCAAGGAAGCCCTTTTCTTGGAGGCAATATTCGATTACTGCGAGATGGCGGGGAGTACGATTGACGGAAGCCGTCTCCAGGGAGCGTTATTTAAAAATACAGATTTGCAAGGCGTGGACTTTACCACCACTGAACTGGGAGCCAACCGGTTTCAGCTCTGCAATCTGAAAAAGGCGCGTTTCGAAGGAATGGACCTCTCCCATGCTGATTTTACCGATTCGGACCTGGAAGGGGCCAACCTTAAAGGCGCCAATCTCGACCGGGCCATTTTTACCCAGGTCAATTTCTCCGGGGCGGACCTGTCCGGGTGCACGATGAAAAAGGCTATTGGCAACACCGCGAATTTTACCGGGAGCAACCTGGAAGGGGCCGATCTCCAGGGAGGCGATCTGCGCTGCTCGCGCTTCGAGAAGGCGATGCTCAGAAAGGCCAACTTCAGCGGGGCCCGGCTGGACCGGGCTGACTTCAATGGAGCAGATTGTGCAGGGACCCGGTTGGTGCGAGCCCAGATTCCCTATGCGGTTTTTTCTCGTGCGATACTGATCGGTGCCGATTTTTCCGG
>JAOUFX010000393.1 GCA_029857975.1 Deltaproteobacteria bacterium
GGTAGCTTTTCCCTAATCCTTAGCCCTTCTTGCTGGATGATGTATTCCCTTTTGCCCTTTCCAGGGATTCTTTCTTCCGGAACCACAATTAATTGCAGGTCGGCATAGCGAAGGATCCTTTCGACATAAACCGCGCATCCATCCCGAATAAATGGCTCCTTAATCCGGCCTACGGCAATAAGGGTCAGATGCAATGGTTTCCTCAGGGACGTGGCCTTGGTCCTTTTCGTTTCGGCGGCAAATCAATTTTCGAGGCGTCAAACCAAAGTCTTTCTAAATCGTAAAATTCCCGCACCGGGTGGTAAAAGATATGAACCACCACTTCCCCGTAATCCAGAAGAACCCAGCGTCCTTCGCGTTTCCCTTCTATGCCCAAAGGAAGAAGCCCTTGTTCGGCCAACTTCCCTTCGATGTGGGAAGCGATAGCCTGGACCTGACGGTCAGAATTCCCGCTACAAATCACAAAGTAATCGGTGAACGATGAAAGGTTTTGAATCGCCAGGATGACCAGGTCGATGGCTTTATGGTCCATCGCCGCCCGAGCGCAGAGGAAAGCTTTTTCTTTAGAACTCGAAGGGTTCAACCTACCGATTCGATATCCTTCGCCTGATAGAGTTTATTCCGGTAAATAAATTCTTCCACCGCAGGAGGCAGGAGATATTTCACCGACCGCCTTTTTTGGAAATTTTCTCTGATTCTTGTAGAAGAAATATCCAAAGCCGTAATCTCTTTCGGAAATACTCCATATCCGGAACGGTGGACGTATCCATTTTTTTGATCATCATACCAAAAATGTCTTGCCAATTCAACCGGAAGATGCTCCGCAGAGAATTTTTTTTCAAAGCCCGGCCGGGTCATAATGATGAAATGGCAGAGTTCAAAAAGGTCGATGTATTGCTTCCAGGTATTGACTTCCAAGAAAGCATCCAGGCCGAGAATAAAATAGAGATCCGTTTGCGTTCCGAATTGCTGGCGAAAATGCGCAATCGTCTCCACTGAATAAGACTTCCCCTGCCGGTTGAGTTCCACCTCCGAGAGGGAAAAGTGCGCATTGCCCGCCAGGGCCAACTGAACCATTTTCACCCGTAAAGAAGCAGCAAGAATTCTCTCTGTTTTTTTGTGCGGAGGATAGGCCGAAGGAATAAAAATGATCCGGTCGAGTTGAAATGACTCATAAATCTCCTCGGCCGAACGAAGGTGGCCAAAATGAATGGGATTGAAGGTTCCTCCGAAAAGCCCGATTTTCTTCATTGGCGGATCTGCCCGGAACCGTAAACGATAAATTTCGAGGTGGTCAAGTCCTCCACCCCCATTGGACCGAAGGCGTGAAGTTTCGTGGTACTGATCCCAATCTCCGCCCCCAACCCCAGCTGGTATCCATCGCTGAAGCGAGTGGAAGCGTTGACCAACACTGTCGAAGAGGGAACCTCTTGGATGAACCTCTGGGAGTTGGAGTAATCCTGAGTAACGATCGAATCCGTATGAGAAGAACCGTATTGAATAATGTGGCCGATGGCTTCATCCAATCCACCCACTACCCGCACGGCCAGGATTAAATCGAGGAACTCCTGTCCCCAGTCGTTCTTTCTGGCCGCTTTAATCGAAGGAAGAAGACGCTTTGCCTCGGGACATCCACGGAGTTCCACACCGGCAGTTTTGAACTTTTCAGCCATCCGGGGCAAGAATTGCAGAGCGATATTTTTGTGAACCAAAAGCGTTTCCATGGCGTTGCAGACACCCGGACGCTGGACTTTGGCGTTAAAACAGATGGATTCAGCCATGGCCAGATCGGCAGAAGCATCCACAAAAACATGGCAAACGCCTTTATAATGTTTGATCACCGGGATTTTGGAACGGGAGACGACAAAGCGAATCAACTCTTCCCCACCCCGCGGAATGATCAGGTCGATGTAATTCTCTAAGCGGAGCATTTCTTCCACGGCTTGGCGGGCAACAGTGGGGATTACCTGGATGGCTGCGGCAGGGATTCCATGTTGTTTTCCAACGGCCTGCAGAATTGCGGCGATGGCCAAGTTGGAGTGAATGGCTTCAGAGCCGCCCCGCAGGATGACGGCATTACCCGCCTTCAGGCAAAGACCGGCGGCATCGGAAGTAACGTTCGGTCGGGATTCGTAAATAATCCCGATGACTCCCAGGGGAATCCGCATCTTTCCCACCCAGAGGCCATTGGGCCGCTTCCACATCTTGCTTACTTGGCCGACTGGATCCGGAAGCAGTGCCACTTCATGCAGGCTGTCGGCCATTTCTTGGATAACCCCATCGGTGAGAACCAAACGGTCAATCAGGGCTGAAGAAAGTCCGGCCTTACGGGCAGAGCTTAAATCGCGGGCGTTGGCTTTTTCCAACTGGGGGGCTGAACGGATCAACTCTTCCGCCATCTCTTGCAAAGCCGAATTCTTGACCGAGGTGGAAAGGTTGGACAATAAATGACTGGCTTGCCGGGCTTGCCGGGCCATCTTCTGTATTTCTTTTTTCAGGGTCATTCCCCCCTCCTAAATTTAATGGGACGCAGATTTACGCTGATAGCCGCAGAAACAAAAAAGACGCCATGCGCATAGCGTTAAGCGACTTTCTGTGAACACCCTTGTCTCCAAAGGAATTTCCTATTCAATCCAGCTAAAAACCTATTAACCGCAGAGAACGGAGAGAATAATTGTATTTACCAACTCAATAACCTAATGACTCAATAAGCATTTCTTAGAGCACCACCAAGTCATCCCGATGGATGATCTCGTCACCGTATTTATAGCCGAGTTTGTTTTCTACTTCGGTAGTTTTTAGGCCTTTGATCTTGTTAATTTCAGCGGATCCGTAGTTAGATAATCCTTTGGCGAACTCCTCTTTCTGAAGATCAACGAGGACGACCGGATCCCCCAGGCTAAATTCTCCTTCTGTGGCCAGAACCCCGGATGGAAGCAGACTCTTCCCTTTTTGCAGGATCGCTTTCTTAGCGCCGTCGTCCACAATGATCCTTCCCTGCGGCTCCAAAGTGAAAGCGATCCAGTGTTTACGACTGGTAAGTTTATTGACCTCGGAGGTGAACAGGGTTCCTACGTCTTCGGCCTGAAAGATTCTTCCAATGATTCCCTCCACCATGCCGTTGGCTAAAATCATGGGAACGCCGAAGAGAGCGGCCTTGCGAGCCGCCTGTAATTTGGTCACCATGCCGCCGATGCTGATGGGACTCAGGGTCCCGGAGGCTTTTTTTTCCATTTCCGCCGTAACCTGACGAACCAAGGGAATAAGTTTGGCGTCCTTAGACAGGCGCGGATCTCGGTCGTAGAGGCCGGCAATATCGCTTAAGATAATCAGCAGATCAGCGTTGACCAGGCTGGTCACCAATGCCGATAGGTTATCATTGTCCCCGAATTTAATTTCCTCGACAACAACGGTATCATTTTCGTTGATGATCGGAATCACCCCCAAACCTAAGAGGGTGAGAAGGGTGTTACGGGCGTTCAGGTAGCGTCTCCGGTTGGAAAGGTCATCGCGGGTGAGGAGAACCTGGGCCACTTTTTCTCCATAACAAGTAAAAGCGCGTTCGTAATTCCACATCAGCGCACTCTGGCCGATGGCCGCCGCAGCCTGTTTCTGGGGGATGGTCTTGGGTTTTTCCAGGAACCCGAGCCGGGACATACCGGCGGCGATCGCTCCGGAAGAAACGATCACCACTTCGTAACCCTTTTTTTTCGCGGCACTGATTTCCCGGGCCAATCGATCGAATACGGCCTGGCTAAGGGATTTCCCTTTGGCTGTGAGAACCTGACTGCCAATTTTTAGAACGATCCGGTGCACCTTGTTCATTATGGTTTTGCGGGTCATTCTTGTTTATCCTCTCTGAATCGCTGGGTGATAGCCTTGGATAAAGATGCCAAAAGGCTGGGCAGGCCTTCTCCGGTCAAGGCAGAGATTGGATAAACTTCCTTTTTGATTTTTTTAAAGTAACGCCGGACCTCTATGAGATTCCGGCTTGCTTCCGGCATATCAATCTTATTCAGGGCTACCACCTGTGGCTTAGCCGCCAGCTTCGGGCTAAAAAGGGAAAGCTCCCGATTCAGGGCCAAATAATCCTCTATGGGATCACGCTGGCTGTGGCCGGAGATGTCTAATAAGTGCAGGAGGAGAGAGGTTCGTTCTATATGGCGGAGAAACCTCAACCCCAAACCTGTCCCTTCATGGGCTCCGGTGATAATCCCGGGGATGTCCGCTACTACCAAGGGCTTATGATCTTCAAAATTGACCACTCCC
>JAOUFX010000394.1 GCA_029857975.1 Deltaproteobacteria bacterium
AGACCCACGAAATGAGCCGAGAGGAGAGACCTTCATGATTCTGGCACTGATTTTGGTTTTTGGGATTTTACTCTGCCTGGGGCTTCCCATTGCCTTCACCCTGGGCATCACCGCCTTGGTAATGATTGCGCTTTATTCTCCCGCCCCCCTAATGATGTTGCCCGAAGTCATGTACAATGCCTTGGACACCTTTCCCTTGATGGCCATTCCTTTCTTCGTGATCGCCGCCACCTTTATGGTCAGGGGAGGAACTTCCAGGTATCTGATCAACGCCGCGGATTGCTACGTAAGGCATGTCTGGGGAGGATTGGCGGTCGTCAGCGTCGTCTCCTGCATGATTTTCGGAGCCATCTGTGGCTCCAGCGTGGCCACCGCCCTGGCCATCGGAGTGATCATCATTCCGGCGATGATGCGGTTTGGGTACCCCCGATCCTTCGCCATGGGAGTCGTCGGAGCCGCCGGCACGGTTGCGATTATGATTCCCCCGAGCATTGCCATGATCATCTACGGGATCATGGCCGATGAATCCATCCCTCGGCTCTTCCTCGCTGGAGTTATGCCGGGTATCATGCAGGGAGTATTTTATATCCTCTGGATTCTTTTTCACGCCCGGCGCAAAAAATTGGGCGGGGCCCCGAAGGCCAGCTGGGAGGAGACCCTGAGCTCTACGGTAAAAGCCTTGCCGGCTCTTTCCATGCCCTTCATTATTCTGGGGGGAATTTACTCCGGGTTTGTCACCGTTACCGAAGCTGCAGCCATGGGTGCTGTGGTAGCCATTTTAATCAGCCTTTACGTCTACCGCGAGGTGAAGCATCGACAAGTCCTCTCCATTACCACGGACGCCATGAAATCGGCGGGGATGGTCATGTTTATCATCTCCACCGCCATTGTCTTCGGCAATTGGCTCACCGAGGCCGGACTGCCGGCCCGGCTGGTGGAGATGGCCAGGGAGATGCACCTGTCCCCGTTGGTCTTCCTTTTATTCGTGAATATCATCCTCCTTGTCCTGGGAATGTTCCTGGAAGTAGTGTCCGTCATGCTCATCACCCTGCCCATCATCCTCCCGGTCATTAATATCCTGGGAATCGACTTGATCCATTTCGGAATCATAATGACGGTAAATATGGAAGTGGCTTTGATCACCCCGCCTGTGGGGTTAAACCTTTATGTGATTTCGGGAGTAGCCAGGGCCCCTTTGGCCGAAACAATTCGAGGAGTCTTTCCTTTCATGATCATCAGCATCATTCAATTGGCCATCATCACCTATTGGCCGGCTTACACTTTGTTTCTGCCAAACCTGCTCATGCCCAGGTAAGGTTTTACCGGGTCAGAAATTTTCGCGGTGATAAGCGCTGTATGAAAAAATGAAAAATCCTCCCTTAGGGTCTATTCTTCTGGTCATGACGCTGGCCCACACCGTGACTTCCTTTTGTAATTTGAGCATTCCGCCCCTTACCCCTTTTCTGCGAGATGAACTGCACCTTACCCATGCACAGGTGGGGATGTTGGTATCCTTTTTTTACATCGGTGTCGTTTCTGCCTCCATCCTCTTTGGTTGGATCAGCGACCTCCTGGGAGAACGGCGGGCTTTGATCCTGGGTCTGGGCGTTCAAGGCCTGTTCATGCTCTGCTTTGCTTGGACCGATACCTTCCTCCTGGGGGGCCTTTTTCTCATTCTGGCGGGCATCGGCTACAGCAGCGTGAATCCTGCAACGACCAAAGGGGTCATGAGATGGTTTCCGCCCCAGGGGCGGGCCACGGCCATGGGAGTCAAGCAGACGGGAATTCCCCTCGGCGGCATCCTGGCCGCATCCACCCTGCCCGGCCTCGCTGTGGCATGCGGATGGCGCACCGCGATCATCCTTGTAGGCGTGTTGACTTTGATCTTTGTCTTCATCGTCCGGATCGGAATCCCCTTGGCTCCTTCCCTGCAAGATCAGCGCTCGGCGATGCGTTGGGGCCAGCTTCGGGAAGTTTTTTCCAACCGGGGCATCCTGGCTCTCTCCTTCATGGGAATATTCTTGGCCGGGACCCAGCTCTCCATCGTCACCCACCTGGTTCTATTTCTCAAGAGTAAGTTCCTTTTCTCTTCGGTCCTGGCTGGAATTTTCCTGGCCGTAGCTCAGGTGGGAGGAACCACGGGGCGGATTGGCTGGGGTTTGGTCAGCGATTTTCTGGCCAGAGGAAGGAGAAAAGAGATCTTAGTGCTCATCGGAATCATAGCTGTGGCTCAACTCTTCCTCCTGAGCCGGATCGAGCCGGGTATTTCAGAAAGCCTTCTCTTGCTGATGATCGGCCTCTTGGGATGTACGACGATAGGATTTCACGGTGTCTTCATCGGCTTCATGGGCGAACTGGCCCAGCGGGACCTGGTGGGGCTGACAGTCGGGGTCTCCCTGACCATTCAATTCATGGGGATCATCCTGTTTCCCCCCCTCTTCGGGTACATTGTGGATCGTTTGGGGGCCTATGGTAGGGCTTGGGATATGCTGGCCCTCTCCTGGATTGTAGCCCTTTTCATTTTGATATTTTTGGTAAAGGAGAAAAAATTAGAATTAAAGCACCAAAACCCCAGCACCAAATAACACCTAAATTGAGCGATTTTTTTAAACCACGGAGGGCACAGTTCACAGTTCAGCATAGCCGCAACCCAAAATTTATTGGACGCAGATTAACGCAGATAAACACAGATAAAATTAAAATATGTTTAATAAAATTTTGAGAATTTGAACGTTAGTAGTACAGAGTTTTAAAAAACCTGAATAGGATTAAATACAAAGTACGCATTAAGTGCGTAAAATGAATTAAAATACAAGTTGCCAAAAGGCAGATTCCTATACAATGAACGTAAAGGTGATGAATATGAAAGTTTCCACCATGATCGATTCCAAGATATTCCGCGACTGGTTCGGGAGCCAGGAGATGCGGGAAATTTTCACCGATGAGTCCCGCCTGCAGCGGTGGCTCGACGTGGAAGCGGCCCTGGCCCGGATTCAGGGGCGGATGGGCATGATCCCGGCAGAAGCGGCCCGGGAGATTTCTGCTCAAGCCAAGGTCGAAAATCTCAATCTCGCCGAGTTCAAAGAATCCGCAGACCGGACGGTTCATCCCATTATGCCCCTGATCTGGGGTCTGCAGAAGGTCTGCCAGAAAGCCTTCGGGGAATACATCCACTGGGGCGCCACTACCCAGGACATCATGGACACGGGAATGATGTTACAAATCAAAGACGCCTCGGTCGTCCTCTTCCGGGACCTGAAACGGATCGAAGAGATTTTAACCCACCTGGCGGAGAGGCATCGGGCCACTCCCATGGCCGGTCGCACCCATGGACAGCACGGCCTTCCCCTGACCTTCGGATTCAAAGTGGCGGTCTGGCTGGCCGAGGTGCGGCGCCATCTCCAGCGTTGGGAGCAAAGTAAAGAAAGAATCTTGGTGGGTAACCTCAGCGGGGCCGTCGGGACCCATGCCGCCATGGGACTTTTAGGTATAGAGGTGCAAAGGGGAGTCATGGAGGAGTTGGGGCTGGGGGAGCCGGAAATCACCTGGCACCCCGCCCGGGACCGCATTGCTGAGTTTGTTTCCCTGCTGGCTTCCACCTGTGCTACCATGGGCAAGATCGCCAAAGAGGTCATCAACCTCCAGAAGACCGAGGTGGCGGAACTGGCCGAGCCTTTTGTTCTGGGGAAGGTGGGGAGCAGCACCATGCCTCAGAAGCGCAACCCGCACCTCTGTGAAGCGGTCCTGGCCATCTCCAAGATGGTCCGGTACCACGCTGCCCTGGCTTTAGAAGGAATGGTCCAAGAACATGAACGAGATATGGCGGCTTGGATGGCAGAATGGGAGATGGTTCCCCAGGTGTGCATCCTGACCTCGGGCCTTCTTCAGCACTCCCAGGCTATCCTCAAGGATCTATGGGTGAACGAAAAAAAGATGCGTTCCAACCTGGACATGCTGCAGGGCCTCATCCTCTCCGAGCCAGTGATGTTCGCTTTGGCTGAAAAAGTCGGCCATCATGCGGCCCACCGGATCATTTACGAAATCGCCATGAAAGCCCACGAAAGCGGGGAGGCCTTCAAAGAAGCTCTCCTGGCCGATGAACGGGTGGCTGACCATCTGGGGGCGGAAAAAATCGACCAGCTCCTTGATCCGGAAAAGTACACAGGGCTGTCCATGGAGCTGGTGGACCGGCTAATTGAAAAAAATTAAGAAATCGAGGAATGCTGGAATTATAGAATTGGGGAATACCTAAATCGTAATCCCAGA
>JAOUFX010000395.1 GCA_029857975.1 Deltaproteobacteria bacterium
GGAGGAGGAAGTGAGGAAGGGGAGTAGAAGGAGCCGAGTGAGCGAGGCTCGGGCTGCTATTGCTTACCGAAGCAAGGAGGAACTTGGGATTTCTGGTGCCGAGATTGCCCGATATCTTGGGGTGAATACGTCCAGCATTAACCGTACCTTAGCCCGAATGGATGAGTTGGTTGTAAAATAAGTTATGCATTGTAAGCATCAACGTCCCCAAAGTCTACAGGGCGCCATAATAAGGAGAGTGGGAATCATAAGCTAAAACAACCTGGCCAGGGAGCACGAACCTCGTCGCCCAACCTCAAAATCTTACCTTTAATTTTTTTCATTACGCGAATTCACCATTGAAATTGTTAGACCCCCGGCCATCTTTCTTCCTTGAACCCGGGAAACAGGGGGAAATTTTTTCTTGAAAGAAGGCCATGATCAAGCCTATTATAGAAAAAGAAACTCAAGGGATTTATCGGAAAACTCCTTAAAAGAATAGAAAGAAAGGAAGCCATGAAAAAAGGACGCATCAAGGTGATGCAAGGAAACGAGGCCTGCGTGGAAGCGGCCATCCTGGCGGGCTGCCGCTTTTTCGCCGGCTACCCAATCACGCCGGCCAGCGAGATCCTGGAAGGGATGGCTCGGCGGCTGCCGCTGGTCGATGGCTTTTGTCTCCAGGCGGAGGATGAAATCGCGGCTATTGTCGCCGTTGTCGGGGCCTCCTGGGGCGGGGCTAAGGCGATGACCGCCACGAGCGGGCCCGGCTTCTGCCTTATGCAGGAAGGAGTTGGACTGGCCGCCAGTGTTGAATCTCCGTGTGTCATCGTCAATGTACAGCGGGGGGGGCCTGCTTCGGGCCAGTCTACCTCGACGGCCCAGGGGGACCTCTACCAGGCCCGCTACGGCTCCAATGGAGACTATTCCCTCATCACCCTTTGCCCATCCACATCCCAGGAAATGTTCGACCACACGATCCGGGCCTTCAACCTGGCCGAACGATTTCGGATTCCCGTCATTATTCTCTCGGATGAAGTCGTCGCCCATATCCGGGAAAAGGTTAAGATCCCGGATCCGGACCAATTGGAGATCGTCGAGCGGAAGAAGCCCACGGTTCCCATGGAAGAGTTTGTCCCCTTCCAGGCGGGAGAGGATGACGTCCCGCCTATGCCAGCATTCAACACGGGTTATAAAATCCCCGTGATCTCCCAGGCCAAAAGCCTCTCCGGTAACCGGGGAAATGCCAGGGAAGCCGAGGTGTTTATCCAGCGCATCACGCGGAAAGTAGAAGCCCACATTGCCGAATTCGCCGAGGTCCGCACCTATGGAGACGAAAAGGCGGAGATTGCCTTTGTTTCCTTTGGCTCCGTGTGCCGGTCGGCGAGAAGCGCCGTCGATATGGCCCGGGGGAAAGGCCTCGCGCTTCGGTCGGTGGAAGTGAAAACCATATGGCCATTCCCCGACGATCTTCTCCGCAGTAAACTGGAGGGAGCCAAGCGCATTGTCGTGGCGGAGATGAACCTCGGAATGCTTGTCAATGAGGTACGGAGGGTCATCCGGCGGGAGGACATCCCGATTGAGTTGTTCTCAAAAATAGGAGGCATCTACCCGCAGCCGCAGGAGTTCCTGCGGTTCCTGGAGGAGAAACGATGAATCCACTCGGCGAAAAATACCTCAGGAAGAATTTTCTTCCTTTTCTCTTTTGTCCAGGCTGCGGCGACGGAATGATTATCCAGGCCTTCCTGGAAGCCGTGGATGACCTGGGAATTATCGACGATCTGGCCCTGGCCGCCGGCATCGGCTGCAGCGCCTGGATCCCCGTTTACATCCACGCCGATGTCCTCAAGGTTCTTCACGGCCGCGCCATCCCCGCCGCCATCGGGCTGAAAGCCACTCGGCCTTCCCGCAAGGTCGTCGTCTTCACGGGAGACGGGGACGGTCTGGCTATCGGGGGGCTCCACTTGCTCCACGCCGCCCGCCGGAACATCGACATCACCGTCGTCGTGGTCAACAATCAAATCTATGCCATGACCGGGGGGCAGGTCGCTCCCAGCACGCAGGTGGGGTCGAGGACCCAGACCACCCCTTATGGCAACCTTGAGAAACCGCTGGACGGCTGCAAGGTCGCTGTCGCGGCGGGGGCCACCATGGTCAGCCGCTGCTCCACAGCCCATCCTAAGGCGCTCACCCGAACCTTTAAGAAGGCTTTGACCCATAAGGGCTTTTCCTTTGTAGAGGTTGTTTCCCAGTGCCCGGTGCAGACCGGAAGATACATCCATGGATCCGGCGCCCCCCAATTCAACCTGCAGTGGCTGAAGGACAACTGCGTGCCGGTCGACGACCCAGCCAAGTGGATAGAGATCGAGGCGCAGGGGAAAATTCCCGTGGGGGACTTCCTGCAGATTGAGAAACCGGAATTCATGGAAGAAGTCCAGAAGATGAATCAGAAGGTGAAAGAAACCCGGGCCAAAGGAGGAGAGCGTTGAAAAACGCAGAACGAATTGAGATCGACCGCAGATACTGCAAGGGCTGCATGCTCTGCCAGTATGTCTGCAAGTTCGAAGTGTTTGAACCGGGAGAGGAAAGAAGCGCTCTCGACTACCTCATGCCCCGGCCGGCAAAACTGGAGAACTGCCGGGTCTGCCGGCTCTGCGAGTCCCACTGCCCGGACATGGCCCTGGTTGTGGTCGCCGAAAAGAAAGGGAAGGAAAAAGAATGAGGAAGGAGATCATCTTTGCGGGATTTGGCGGGCAGGGAATCATCCTCATGGGGGTGATCCTGGCCCAGATGATGGAGGATTTTCCCGATCTGCAGGTGACCCAGGCTCAATCCTATGGGCCGGTTTCCCGCGGTGGGGCGTGCCGTACCGATGTGGTCATCTCCGACCAGGAGATCAATTTTCCCAAAAGCACCCGCCCGGACATCATGGTCTTCATGTCCGAGGAATCGGTGAAACGGTACCTCCAGGAGGGAAACCCGGAAGAGACCCTCGTGATCTACGACAGCACGCTGGTCAAGTCGATTCCTCCGCCCTATAAGAAGGTCTACGCCGTTCCGGCGACCAAGATCGCCGAGGAAGATCTGAAAACCCGGATCGTGGCCAACATCTTCATGCTGGGGGCGGTCATCGAACTGATCGCTCCGGGGAGCTTCCCTGTTTTGCAGCAGGTCGTCAGAAAAAGCGTCCCGGCCAAAACCGAAGCCGTCAATATGAAGGCCCTGGAAGCAGGCCACGAATTTTTCCGGACGCACAGCGCCGGGCAGGGATTTCATATTGGAGTGGAGGAGTAGAGTAGGGCTACTGCGCCAATAGAAAACGGTTCAGCTCGGAGATATCTTTGACCTTCTCCAGGTTCTCGATCTTCTCCAGGATTTTTTCCACTTTGGCGGTTTTGAAGACCGTACCGGCCAGCATACGAAATTTATCATAGATGTCACTGCTCGAACCCGGGTTCTCGGGTTCCCCTTTGGGATCGAGAATGGTCGAGGTTAATCTCCTCCCGTCCTTCAGAAGGATTTCGGCCTTGGCGCCGCGATGGTCGGGAACGAGCTTGTCAAGCTCTGGATCAGCGTAAACATCGACCTTGGCCATCAACGCTCGCACCGCCGGGTCGTTTAAAACTTTAGGTTTGAATTCCCCCAGACCGACTTTCCCATAAAGGATGGCAACTGCGGCAGAGTAGGGAAGGCTCATCTTACCCGAAATGGGGGTGGTGACCTCCTTACCGTCGATCAATTTGGCCGCAATGGTATAGGTGTAAACATTCACTTTCTCTATTTCCTCGGGGCGAAAGGAAGTCCGACTGCTGCTGTCTAAAATCGCATCAATGGGGGCATGACTGTGCCGGCAGGAGGCATAATATTTCACATAGGTGGTCATGATTTCGTACTTCTCCCCCAATCCCATCACAACCCGGTCGGGATTGGAGGTGTCGGCGAAGGCTTTGTAAAACCCCCTTTTGTCTTCAAGGATGGCCGCTGGGCCGGTGAAACCTGATTGGGCCAAATAGGCCGAGAGAATTCCGTTTTGGGCAGCCTTCCCGGCATGTAATACTTTGGTCATGGTTCCATCCGCCATAAAAGCAAACAGGCCGGCGGCCTGTGAGCCGGCAATACCCAAAGCCGAGACCATTTTGGCCTCGTTTAGTCTCAAAAGCCGTCCCGCTGCTGCCGCAGCCGCAAAAGTGCCGCAGGTCCCGGTGGTGTGAAAACCCCGGTTGAAGTGAGAAGGATTGCCCCCAGCTCCCACCCGACCGAAGACCTCATAGCCAGCCACGATCGCCGG
>JAOUFX010000396.1 GCA_029857975.1 Deltaproteobacteria bacterium
ATGTGATGGCCATTCGGCCTGGGTAATTGATACGGCCATGGGAGATGTTTATATGATCTATTCCAACGGGAAATGGAAAGAGGTTGGCAGTATCATGGACGAAAAGAAGCGGATAAAAAAGTAAAATATAGAATCCTTACGAATACGTACGTTAGCTCGATTGTATAAGAAATTCCTTTTTGGGCCGGATGTTCACAGAAAGACGCTTAGCGCTTTGCGCTATGCGCATAGCGTATTTTTTGTTTCTGCAGTTATCGGCGTCCTATTAAATTTATTGTATAGGAATTTCCTTTTGGGACACAGATTCACCCCGTTAGATGTGTACTATCTAACAGGGTAAACACAGATTTTAAGGATATTTCATACAAAAAACACTTAAAGTAGTTATCTGTGTTTATCCATGAAAATCTGTGTCCAAATTAATTTAAGATGACCGGGTCGATTGATTCGCCAACCTGCTGCCAAGGAATTATGAAGAAAAAACGGAGGTGAAAAATGGAAGAGAGCGTAACTAAAATTAGTGAAGAAGAATTTGTTTTCAGGGCGATCAGGCGGTTGCGCAAACCACCCTACCTCGGGATCCACACCGTTTACAGCGGATTCAATCAGGCTTTCAAAGATCATTTTTGCAAAAATCCTGTGGAGATTACTAAAAAAATGGCCGAAGAGGGTAAGGTCGTCATTCGTCCGGTGCGCGGGGGGGTGATGCTTTATTTACCCAACGATTTGCCAAAGGCCAAGAAGAGTGTGCTGCAAAAAATATTAAGCCCCGAGGAGGATTCTTAGCAGTTTTTAATTGATTTTATCATCCAATATTTGTAAAAAATGTAGTTCGTAGCACACGAAAATTAACCATAAGAAAAAAGGAGGAAAAGCATGAACTTGAAGAAGGCACGTGAGTTTGTATTCCTGGGCATCGCAATGATTTTATTTTTATGGGCAACGCCGGTTCTGGCTGACCAATTCCCTTCAAAGGCAATCACCATAATTGTTCCTTATGCTGCCGGAGGATCTACCGATGTGGTCACCCGCATTCTGGCGGAAGAAACCAGCAAGTTTCTGGGACAGCCCGTTGTGGTCGAAAATCGGACAGGCGGGGGGGGTACGGTAGGCGGGGCAACGATGGCGGCAACCGCCAAACCCGACGGGTACACCATCGCCATGATGCCCATTACCATGTATCGTTATCCGCACATGATGAAAGTGAACTGGGATCCATTGAAGGATTTCACCTATGTTATCCACGTTACTGGATACACCTTCGGGGTTGTGGTAAAAGCGGACGCACCCTGGAAGACCTGGAACGAGTTTATTGCCTATGCCAAAGCCAATCCGGGCAAAGTCACCTATGCCACCCCGGGAGCAGGAACGACCCTCCATATCACTATGGAGATGCTTGCCAAAAAACTGGGGATTAAATGGATCCAAGTTCCCATGAAAGGCGGGGCGGAGACGACCCCGGCAGTACTGGGCGGACACGTGACCGCGACTGCCGATTCGACAGGTTGGGCTCCTCAGGTTGATGCCGGCCAGCTCCGACTCCTGGTAACCTGGGGGAATACACGGACCAAAAGATGGCCCAATTCCCCCACATTGAAAGAGCTGGGATATGGTGTTGTTTCCAACTCTCCTTTTGGCATCGCCGGCCCCAAACGCATGGACCCCAAGGTGGTCAAGATCCTCCATGATGCTTTCAAAAAAGGAATGGAAACCGAAGCCTTTCAAAAAATATTGGCAAAATTTGACATGGAGCCCTTCTATAAAAACAGCGAGGACTACACCAAATTCGTTAAGGAATTGTATGAAGAGGAGAAACAAAATGTTGAGAATTTGGGTTTGAAGAAAAAATAGGCTTATTTCTCCACCGAATGAGGGGAAAGTGAAACAAAAAGACCTGATCAGCTCCCTGTTTTGGCTAGTCATCGGGGTAGGCGTCAGTTATGGAGGGTATGACCTGGAGCTGGGGACATTGCACGACCCCGGCTCCGGGTTTATGTTCTTTTGGGTGGGCCTGCTCATGATGGGACTCTCCCTGGGTATTTTCATCCAGGCGCTCCGGAAGGAAGGAATGGCCGGAGAGTTGAAGACCCTTTGGTCCGGGGTACAATGGAAAAAAGTGATTTACGTCCTCGTTGCCCTGGTTTTCTATGCCTTCGCCTTTCAATTTCTGGGGTTCATTGTGTGTACCATATTGCTCCTCATCTTCCTCTTCAAAGTAGTCGAGCCGCAAAGATGGTCGGTGGCCATCTTCGGAGCTGTCCTGAGCGCCCTGACGACCTACTTGGTGTTTAAAATTTGGCTGGGAACCCAGCTTCCGCAAGGTATTTTGGGGATCGTGTGAAGCATGGATCTTCTGAATTATTTAGGGATTGGTTTTTCCGTCGCCCTGCAGCCGATTAATCTACTTTACTGCTTTGTCGGGGTATTCATCGGAACGCTCGTCGGGGTATTACCGGGGATCGGTCCGGTGGGGGCGATGTCCTTGCTCCTTCCGACTACATTTAAGACAACGCCGGAAGCGGCCATCATCATGCTGGCCGGGATTTATTATGGGGCCATGTATGGGGGGTCGACAACTTCCATTCTGGTGAACATCCCCGGAGAAGCCGCATCGGTTGTTACCTGTTTGGATGGCTATCAGATGGCCCGCCAAGGTCGGGCGGGCCCCGCTTTAGGAATTGCGGCCTTTGGTTCTTTCATTGCCGGAACCATCGCCATCATCGGCCTGACGCTTCTGGCTCCCCCCCTGGCGAACTTCGCCTTACGGTTCGGCCCGCCGGAGTATTTTACTTTAATGATCTTGGGATTGACGGTCCTCATCTACCTCGCTCATGGCTCCATGCCCAAGGCTTTAATCATGGCCGCTTTCGGGATTATCCTGGGTTTGGTGGGGCTGGATTCCATCAACGCCCGCTCGCGCTTAACCTTTGGGCGAATGGAATTTGTTGATGGAATCGGATTGGTGCCCATTGTGATGGGGCTTTTCGGGATTTCGGAAGTCTTATGGAACATCGAACAAACTATCCGTAGGGATATCTTCAAGACGAAAATCAAAGGCCTCCTCCCCACGGCCAAAGATTGGCTGGACAGCAAAGGGGCCCTGGCCAGGGGATCACTCCTGGGGTTCTTTCTGGGAATTCTCCCCGGGGGAGGAGCGGTCATTTCTTCGTTCATTTCCTACGCTGTAGAAAAGAGAGTTTCCAAACACCCGGAGCGCTTTGGAAAGGGAGCCATCGAAGGAGTTGCCGGCCCCGAGGCGGCCAACAACGCCGCCACCGGAGGGGCCTTCATCCCGTTGATGACTCTGGGCATTCCTCCCAATGTAATCATGGCCATGCTCCTGGGGGCTTTTATGATTCACGGGGTTCAACCCGGTCCTTTGATGATGAAGCAGAACCCCAGCCTCTTTTGGGGAGTCATCACCAGCATGTACATCGGGAATGCCATGCTCCTGATTCTCAATTTGCCCCTGATCGGCATGTGGGTCCAGGTATTAAGAATTCCCTATAGAATTCTCTTTCCCCTGATCCTTCTTTTCTGCCTGATCGGCGTGTACAGCGTGGGCAACGCCGTATTCGACATTTACGTCATGATTCTCTTTGGAATTATCGGCTACTTAATGAAGAAGTTTGACTACGAAGGGGCTCCTCTGGTGTTGGCTTTTGTTCTGGGTCCACTTATGGAGAACAACCTGCGCAAATCCCTGATTATGTCCCAAGGAGACTTTTCCATTTTCTTCACCCGTCCGCTGGCTGCGGCTTCCCTGATACTGGCCATTTTTCTTCTTGTTTCCCCCCTCATTCCCTGGATGAGAAAAAAGAGAAAAGAGATCCCGACCGAAGAGACTGCTTGAAGATTCGAATGGCTCTATAGGGTCAAAGGAAGGATGAAAGACATGCAACTCAAAGGAAAAGTTGCCGTTGTTACCGGGGCAAGCAAAGGTATCGGCAAAGGGATTGCTGTCCGGTATGCCCGGGAAGGGGCGGCTGTGGTCCTGGCCAGCAGGTCGATGGACCTGCTTTCTTCCATCGCTGGACAGATCAATCAAGAAGGCGGAAAAGCCCTGGCTCTGGAAGTGGATGTTAGCGATTACAAAAGCGTTGAGAAAATGATCGACCAATCTGTTGGCCATTTTGGCCGGCTGGATATCATGGTTAACAACGCCGGAATTTCCATGGCCCTCCCCTCTGAAGAACTACCTCCGGATGATTGGCAGCGCGCCCTGGGAACTGATTTATCGGGCGTTTTCTATGGATGC
>JAOUFX010000397.1 GCA_029857975.1 Deltaproteobacteria bacterium
TCGAAAACCGGTTTTCCAAAACGATATCGGCCTCCGCGAATCCCCTGGCAATGTCGCCGGCCCGGAGCTTGAAGTGGCCTGTGATGTTGGGGGCTTCGGGAGTTATGAGGGAGCTTACGGGGTACTGTCCCAGTTGTCGGTCCACAACGGCCGGCGGATTAGCCTGCATGGCTTCTTCGGCGTCAAGGACCGCCGGAAGCTTTTCATATTCCACCTGGATCAATCCTACCGCTTCCTCGGCGATCTCCGGGGATTCGGCCGCCACGGCCGCCACTCCCTCCCCGCCCCAAATCGCTTCTTCCAGGGCCAGGATGCGGGGGGCGCGGAAGTGGACCTTTTCTGGACAGTCCTTCCCGGTGACGACCGCCCGAACCCCGTCCATTTTTTCGGCCCGGGAAGTGTCGAGTTTTACGATCCGGGCATGGGCATGGGGACTGCGCAACACCTTGATATGGAGGAGACCGGGAAAATTACGCTGCAAATCGGCCGTAAACCGGGCTCTTCCCAAGACTTTATCGAGCGCATCCACCCGGGGAATACTTTGACCAATGAACAAAAGAGAGGGGATCAGAGATTTTTTTGCCGACATGGGAGTACTCCTGGCGTCCCATCAAAAACAGTAATCAATGAACGGTGATCCCTAAAAAGAAGTCTCCAAACCTGGGCATCACCGATATCTTTCCGCCTTCCCATGGAGAAAGCTGAAGATTCGTTCTACCGCCTTCTGCTGAATCATAGGACCGGCGCTTTCCTGGCCGATATCCACGGGGTATCGGTCCAGAAAGCTGATGCGCTGGATGCATTCTTCCCGGCTCCAACCTTTGGCAATCCCCACCGCAACAGCCGTAACCCATTCCCGGATAAAAGCACTTTGCTTGAAGATGTAGTCTTTATTACAGATGGGACCGTGTCCAGGGACGATATAGTCTACGTCCAGAGTTTTCAAAAAATCCAGAGACCAAAGCCAGGCATCGGGGTCAGCGCCATGAAACCAGGTTTGACATTCACAAAATATCGTGTCCCCCACGAAGACCGCTTTTTCATTGGGAATATACACGGCAATTTGCCCCCGGGTATGCCCAGGAGTATGAAGCAACTCAAGGACCTGATCCCCTACCCGGAGGGTCAGGCGCTGGCTAAAAAGGATGGTGGGAGGATTTAAAAAAAAATCTTTTTCTGGGGGCATCAAAGCCATTCCCGCAGGATCATCTTTTTTGACGGCCTCTACGCTGTACGAATAAGGGGTCCCTGTAGAGACGGTTCCAAATTCCTTCAAAATGTTCTCATGGGCCACGACCGGACACAGGCCGGCAAAAAAGGTATTCCCGAAGATATGGTCGATGTGATGCTCCGTATTGATCAAGTATCGGATCGGGCCATTTTTAAGCGCTTCCTCTTTCATCTCGACTGCCTTGGTTGGCAGTTGGGGAGTATCGATGATCACCACTCCATCGGAAGTCACCACGTATCCCGGATTACAACCCCTTATATCAGTGGCCGCGTACACATTCTTAGTTACCCGCTCCATAGATCCTCCTGAATTCCTGCAAGATATTTTCCCTCCGGGACCCCTGAAATCACTGCCCATTTTAAATAGGCTCAATCTTTGGCCTGCAACGAATTGGGAGATGTTCTTTTTTTCTTAAATTTTGGTGAATTTAGCAAGGGCCTCGGTGAAGGAAAGCCCTTGGCGAATCTCTCCGATCGCCTGCTGATCCTGTTGGTTCAACTTTTGAGCGTCCTGTAAAACTTTATGGGCAACTTCCATCGGAATACAGGCAATTCCCGTTCCATCTCCGACCAATATGTCACCCGGCCTCACGCGGATGCCGTCAATTTTGATCACGGTGTTCATGGAAAGGATTTTCACCCTTGTCTTGCCTGAGGTGGCCACAACGTGCCGGGAAAAAACCGGGAATTGGAGTTCCTTCATTTCATCGCAGTCCCTTACCCCGCCATCCACGATCAAACCCTTCACCCCTCGCATCTGAGCAGCGAGGGAAGCGATTTCACCCCAAGTGGAAACCTGATGCCCGCCATTATCAATGGCGATTACATCATTTTCTTGGGCCGAATCGATCACTGGCCCCAGTTTAAAATCTTCGTTGGAATAAGTTCCCAAAACCCCGGTGATTTCTTTCACCGTAAGCGCACACCCGGCGAAGCGCAATCCGGGGTATATCGGCTTAATATTCTGGATAATTCCGGATATACCCAAGTCATCTAAAACATTTCCGATGGTACTCACTCCCAAATGCCGAAATTCTTCGATCAACTCCTTGGAAGGTCTAACAATTTTTCCGGTTTCCATGGCCTGCTCCTTTTTTCTTGGATAATTTTTTAAGTTGATATTTGGGAGGTAATCGGAGCCGTTGCTGCTTTTTCGCTAAAAGATCTTGCCGCGCTTTTTTTATGCTCCCTTGGGGGTTACCCTCCTTGGCTCAGGCCATGGGCCTCTCATTTTTAGGGAATACTTTTTACATTTAAAAGGGCCGGCTCATGCTGGGGTAATAAAATGTCGGCCAGTCCAGCCACTTTGACCATACTTTCAAAAGCCTGGAGGGGATTGACATGAATCCCCGAAGGAGTCACGGGATAGTAAGGCTTCATGTCCTCCCGAGCAACAAAATTATCCTGGACACAGCAAAAACCACTGATGACGGCCTTTCCTTTCTGGGTATTTACTGCGACGGCCTGGACTCCTGGACCATGTCCGGGCGCGAAGATCAAATCGATTCCCGGAAAAAGATCGGGCACATCTCCTCTTACTAACTGGAGTCGATGCCACCCGCTCAGCAGGTGAGGTTGATAGATTTCTCGCAAAACCGGATGAGGGGCCATAGCGAATTTCCACTCCTCTTCCTGCATAAAAATAGTGGCCTTCCGGCATTTGGCAGTATTCCCCGTATGGTCGTAAGCGCCGTGGGTTTGGATGACATAGTCTATGTCCTCGGGCTTCAACCCTTGCGAAGCCAGAGCATCTTCAAATAACTGAATGTCGGTGAAGCGTACCGGGGAACGGCTGGAATGGTACTTCATGGCATGCGCAGCGTCGATTCCGGTGTCGATGATGATGTTTTTATCCGCTCCTTTCACATACCAAGAAAAATAAGGAATCTCAATCTTCTCTCCCATGTTCAGACGGTAGGTCATCATGCTTTTGTCGAGCAGGATTTTCCCGATGGGCAGGGGAATGAGGGTGTATTCTTTCATCCTTGTTCTCCTTTCTCCTATCTTAGATTCTTTAAAATTTAATACAAACGCAATATATAAAGTGTCATTGCAAGGAGCGCAGCGACGAAGCAATCCCACGAAGAACGAGATTGCCGCGCCCTTCGGGCTCGCAATGACTGTAACAATATTTATTTCGTTTGTATTAGATTAGCCTTTTATCGGCGGACTGGAATAGGACCATCGTCATTACCAATCCCTTTTCCCCCCTTTTCTTTGGCTTAATTTTGACCTCTAACAGTTTGCGGAAAAACCTCAGATCGAGTCTTTGCGAGCGTAGCGAAGCAATCTCGTCTTTAAAGAATCCGATAAGTTATAAGATTGCTTCGTCGTCCGCCTGAGGCGGACTTCTCGCAATGACTTTGAAAGAGTTTTTCAGCAACCTGTTAGTGTACGAAGATTTCCTGTGCTGGCAACACACTTTAATGGGAAAACTTGCCCACCTTCACTTTGCGGATTGGGCAGCAAATTCATAAAGACCGACAAGAAAGAGGCAGGGAGATACTGAGTGCCGGCCAAGCGGCGGGAAATATTTTACACCCATTTTCCCCGTTTGTTTCCGATAGAAGAGCGCCGAAAAGGATCTCGCAGCTTGTTGTAACGGGAGAAGTTAAGCGCTCAAATAGTAACATACAACCGCCTCCTTGGCCAAATGAAGTATCTTCCTGCCTCTCCAGGATTGAAAATTCTCTGAGAATTTAAAAGTGAAGGTAGGCAAGAATGGGAAAAGGGTTGACTTTAATCGGGGCAGAAATGTAAAATCACTGCTGAAATTGAACAGAAGTAGCCGAAAGGGGGTGATCGATTTCAAAAGAGATCGGCTTGAGGTGCAGTTGAGGTGTTGGAGAAGGATCCAATTAGGGGAAGGAATCAAAACTGAAATGGAGGGAAAAAATGAAAAAGAATTTATGGTTTAGTTTCGGTTTGGTTTTTTTGTTATCCCTGGTGTTTCTTCTTGGCCATGCTCCCCAAACAGCGGCCCAGCCGGGGAAGGTCATAAAATG
>JAOUFX010000398.1 GCA_029857975.1 Deltaproteobacteria bacterium
GAACTTTTATGATTCTGATCATCGCTTTATCCCGGCGATTGGAGGGATCATTAAAATAAGGAGCAAGAAATTACTCAGCTAAACTCAGTGGTTGTTCGTTTCCAACCTCACAACCGGGAGATTCAAGTCGCCAAAGGAGAGAACCTGCTCAAAGCGGCGATGGCAGCAGGGATCTATATTCAAGCTTCCTGCGGTGGCGAAGGAGTCTGCGGGAAATGCCGGGTGCTGATCGAAAAAGGAGAGGTGGAGAGCCCGCGCGGACCGAAGCTCTCTGAAGAAGATTTTCAGAAAGGCATCCGTCAGGCTTGTCAAACCAGGATTTTAAGCGACTTAGAGGTCCGCATTCCGGTTGAGTCAGAATTGGACAAAAGGGTCATTGCCCGGGCGCGAGAGAGGATAAGCGCGGGACGGAAAGTCTCTCATCAGGAATTGGAATCCCTGGTCTTGGGGTGGTGTTTCAACCCGGCCCTGCACAAGCATTACGTGGAAATGGAGCCGCCGACGATCAAGGATAATCGCTCCGATCTCTCCCGGGTACTCCTGGCCATGAAGAAGCATTATGGCATGGAAAGTATCTCGGTGGATTCCCGTTTGCTCAAGAAGCTGCCTTTCGTCCTGCGGGCAGAAGGGTGGCGCGCCACGGCCACTCTCGTGCAAACGCGGGTGGAATCGCAATTGGGCGAATACCAGCTGCGCGGGTCCAGACGGCCCAAACTGATCAACCTGGAATCCGGGGACACCACCCAGGAACACTTTTCTATCGTATTGGACATCGGAACGACCAGCGTCTGGGGTCAGCTTTTGGATTTGAATAAAAGGCAAACGCTGGCCGAAGCTTCGGATTATAACAGTCAGATTCGTTACGGGGATGATGTGATCAGCCGGATCGTTTACTCCCAGCGCCCTGGAGGGTTGAAACAGCTGCAAGAAAGTGTAGTCGGGACAATCAATGGCATTATCCGGGAACTGGCCGACAAATCGGGGATTAACTTAGCCCGAGTTTCGCACATGACGGCCGCCGGCAATACCATCATGACTCACCTGCTCTTGGGTCTGGACCCGAAGTACCTTCGCGAATCGCCCTACACGCCGGTAGCGAATTTCATTCCTCCCGTGAGGGCGTCGAATTTGGGGATGGAAGTGGGGGAGCACGTCCACCTGTATACCTTTCCTTCCGTGGCTTCCTATGTTGGAGGGGACATCGTTTCGGGCGTGTTGGGGTCGGGAATCTACCAGCGTAAGCCTTTAACGCTGTACATTGACATCGGAACCAACGGGGAAATCGTCATCGGGAATTCGGAATGGCTGGTGACCGCCGCCTGCTCTGCCGGACCGGCTTTTGAAGGCGGGGGAATCAAACACGGTATGCGGGCGACTTCCGGGGCCATCGAGGATTTCCGTATTCATCCCCAAACCTTCGAGCCCATGCTTCTGACCATTGGCATGGTGAAGCCTAAAGGAATCTGCGGTTCCGGATTGATCAACATGGTGGCGGAGTTTCTGGAAGCGGAGGTGATCTCGCCAAACGGGAAGTTCAACACCGATCTGCCCACCCCGCGCATCCGCACCGGGCCGGATGGAATGGAATATGTCCTCGCTTACCGGGAAGACACAGCCACCGGCGCGGAGATCGTGATCACGGAAGTAGACATCGACAACCTCATGCGTGCCAAGGCGGCTATGTACGCTGGCTATGTGACCCTTTTGCAATCCGTGGGGCTTTCCGTCGGCAATCTGGAACAGGTGGTCATCGCCGGAGCTTTTGGCTCGTTTATAGACGTGGAGCGGGCTATTACCATCGGGCTTTTGCCGGAATTACCCTTGGACCGATTTCTTTTCATCGGCAATGGGTCTTTGCTGGGAGCACGCCTCATTTCTTTCTGCAACGAGATACTGGATGATGGGGAAAGAATTTCTCGGATGATGACCAATATCGAATTGAGCGAAAGCCCCGCTTTCATGGACAATTATGTAGCGGCTATGTTTTTGCCCCATACGAACTCCGCGGAATTTGCCGGAGTGAACCAGCGGCTGGCGAATAAGGAAAGGGTGTAGGGTGGGGGAAGTGCAACTTTGGCACAAGTAATCGCCATGGCGGGAAAAGGGGGGACGGGAAAGACGACCCTTTCAGCCCTGATTATCCGCTATCTCAAGAAAAAAGGCCAAGGGCCGATTTTAGCCGTGGATGCCGATCCCAGCTCCAACTTAGCGGATGCTCTCGGTTTCGGGGTAAAACGAAGCCTGGGTACTGCCCGGGAGGAATTTTTCGACACCAAAGGGAACTTGCCCCCAGGCATGACCAAGGAAACTTATTTGGAGATGAAGCTCCATGAAATCCTGGTGGAATCCCGGGGCCTGGATCTGCTGGTCATGGGCCGGCCGGAAGGCCCGGGTTGTTATTGTTACGCCAATAATATCCTGCGCCGCCACCTGGACCTGCTGATTAACAACTATCCCTTCGTGGTTATGGACAACGAAGCAGGAATGGAACATTTAAGCCGGCGGACAACCCAGGGGGTGGATCATCTGCTTTTCCTCTCGGATTATTCCATAAAGGGGATTCGCACCGTAGGAAAGATTCGTGAACTTATCGATGAATTGAAGCTCTCCATCGCGCAAAAGCATTTAGTCGTTGACCGGGCCCCGCAGGAGTTGGATTCTGGATTTTTCCAGGAGATTCAAAAACAAAGGTTGGATTTGCTGGGAATGGTTCCGGAAGACCCTTTTATTTTCGAATATGAGATGAAGGGAAAACCGTTGTTAGATCTGCCCGATGAATCATCGGCTGTCCGCGTGGTTGCGGGGATGATGGAAAAAATAATAAAAACAGGTAATCGGTCAGAGGCAATAGGCTTAAGGGTATAGGGTGTAGGGTTTAGGGTATAGGGTATAGGGTATAGGTAAAAACTGAGCAACCCATAACCAGGAATACGAAATACGCAACACGGAACTTTTAACACTTAACACTTAACACTTAACACTATCTTTCGAAAGGGGGGAGGAAAGTTGGCTAAGAACTTAGAAGAAAAAACGTTATTCAGCGGAGAGAAGGTAAAGGTTGTCGGACCGGAATACGAGCCGGGGATCCCTGACCAACCACACTGCTGGCGGGCAAAAATCCAGGACCGGGAAGAGATGCTCAAATACTTACGCAGCGGGGAAAGGTATTGGTTTAATAAAGAATGGTACGGGAGCGAGAAGCGGAAAAACCCGGCATGAATAAAAAAAGTGTCAGTGTCAGTGGTTAGTGTCAGTAGGAGATGCCCATTTATTTAACTGACCCAGACACTCATCACGGACGCTGTATTTACAAGGGAGGTAGCTGTGGAAATACCAAAGATAAATTATACCGGAAAGATCAAAGAAGTCACGGTGGGAGCAGGGAGTAAAACTCTGACTGTGGGCGGGGAAACCATGTATCCTTTTTACCTTTTCGAAGGGAAGATGCCTCATCCGCCCCGCATCGCCATGGAAGTATACGATGCTTCCCCGGAAGACTGGGCAGAGGCAGCTCTGGAGCCATTTAAGGATGTGGTCCAAGATCCTGTAGCTTGGGCTAAAAAATGCATAACCGCTTACGGTGCAGAGATGATTTGCCTGCAACTGGCCAGCACTGATCCCAATGGGATGAATCGACCTGCAGAAGAAGCGGCAGCCATAGCCAAAAAAGTGGCCGATGCCGTAGATGTTCCCCTGATCGTGTGGGGCTGCGGGAATGATGAAAAGGACGCCGACACACTGCGCCGCGTCTGCGAACTGTGCGCGGGGAAAAACCTGATCATCGGCCCGGTAGGGGAGAAGAACTACAAGCAGATCGGCGCAGGGGCCATTGGCTATAAACACACCCTAATAGCGTCGACCCCCATTGACGTCAATCTGGCCAAACAACTAAACGTTTTACTGGGAAATCTGGGCGTTCCCGACGGGCAAATTCTTGTTGATCCCACTACCGGTGGGTTGGGGTATGGAATCGAATACTCCTATTCGGTAATGGAACGGGATCGCATGGCCGCCCTCACCCAGCAGGACGAACGTCTGCAGTTTCCGCTGGTCTGTAACCTGGCTAAAGAAGTTTGGAAAACCAAGGAAGCCAAGCTTTCGGCCACAGATGAACCCCGGCTGGGCGACCCCAAGAAGCGCGGAATCCTGATGGAGGCAGTAACGGCGGTAATCCTGCTTCTGGCCGGGGCCAACGTATTGATCATGCGCCACCCAGAGGCGATTTCTTTGGTA
>JAOUFX010000399.1 GCA_029857975.1 Deltaproteobacteria bacterium
CGGGTAGCCATTACCGTTTCGGACATCACCCGTCCGGTTCCTTACCAAGGGGAAAACGGCATCCTCCCTCCCCTTCTCCAAAAACTGCAGGCCCTGGGGGTTCGGAAAAAGAATATCCTGATCATCGTGGGAACGGGGACACACCGGGCCAGCACTCCCCGGGAAAAAGTCGAGATGCTGGGCAAAGAGATCGTTGCTACCTATGACGTTCAGGACCATGACTGCGAAAACCGGACCAACCTGGTTTATGTAGGCAAGACGCCCAGCGGCACCGAAGTTTTCTTAAATAAAAATTTCGCTGAGGCCGACTTGAAGATCGCCACTGGCTTAACGGAAAGCCACTTCATGGCGGGGGCTTCCGGCGGGAGAAAGGCGATTTGCCCCGGCTTGGTGGATCTGCGGACCATCCAAAAATTTCACAGTCCGGATTTTCTTGAATCTCCCCAGGCCACCAACCTGATTCTGAAAGGGAATCCGTGCCACGAGGAATCGGCAGTCATTGCCAAGGCTGTAGGGGTGGATTTCACCATAACCGTAACCCTGGATAAAGACATGCGCCTGACCGGCGTTTTCGCGGGAGATCTGGAAAAAGTTTTGGAAGAAGCCGTGCGGAAGATTAAAACCTATGTGACCATTCCGGTGCCGGAAGAGTTTGATATCGTTGTAACCCATGGGGGATACGTGGGCCGGAACCATTACCAGGTTGCCAAAGCGGCAGTGGGAGCCCTTCCAGCCTTGAAAGGTAAGGGAGTGATTATCATTGCCGCCGACAACCGGGATGAAGAGCCTATCGGCGGGCCTGAATACAGAACCTTGATCCACCTCTTGAAGCTCCAAGGAGCGGAAGGATACGTAGATTTGCTCCAGTCCCCAGCATGGAAGTTTACCAAGGACCAGTGGGAGCCTGAAGTCTGGGGGAGGGTGTTAAGAAAGGTAGGAGAAGAAAGGCTGATCTACTGTACTACTGATATTCCTGAGAAAGATTTCACGATGCTTCCCGGGGTCAGCGGCTATGAATTTCTTACCCCACCAGGGAGGAAAAAAAGCCGGGCCAAAAAGGTTCAAGAGATGGTGCAAAACGCGGTTATTTATTTTCATCATGGATATGCCACCCAGAATATTGCTCCGCGCATGGCCTTCATCAGCGAGGGCCCTTACGCGGTTCCGGTCTTTCTTTCCAAGCGAGCTTTAAAAGAACCTTGACATGGTACGCTAAAATATTCAAGATTCCTATAAAAGAGGGACGGGAGTACCGCGCCAGTACTTGACCCTACCGAACCCTTTCACCTGACCCGCGATCAGGCGGGACGCTCACCGGTAAGCTTTAGCGGGCACTTCTCTAAGAACACGAGTCGGGAGGGGAAATGAAATGGCTCATCCGAATCAACAGAAGAAAACCCACCACCGGGGGGGCGATCTGACCGGTGAACATACGGCCGGCGACGCCGGACAAATCGTGCTGGCCTGCCTATTCGCGGCGACTTGGATAGCTGACACATTCTTTTTCAAGCTCACGACTTTTCCCAACCAGTATGTGCCACTTTATGCCAGAATACCTTGCGGAGTCGTTTTGCTGGCTCTATCGGGCTACCTGGCAAGGACGGGCCTGTCAATTGTTTTCGGGGAGGAGAGGGAGAAGCCTGGCGTGATCAGGAAAAGCGTGTTCAATGTCGTTCGCCATCCCGTATACCTGAGCGAGATTTTACTTTATCTTGGTCTTTTAATTTTAAGTATATCGCTAACCGCCGCAGCGGTGTGGATTATGGCCATAGGATTCTTGCATTACATCTCGCGCTATGAAGAAAAGCTTTTACTGGCGCGTTTTGGTAAGGAATATGAGCAGTACATGCGGGAAGTGCCCATGTGGTTCCCGCAACTTCGGAAGAAGTGAATAGGTATTCAAGGATCGCCGTTCCTCTCGTCCTGCGGACCCATTTACTCCTGCCTCCGGCCGTGGCTGAATTTGAATAAATGGGAAAGGGTTTTTATCGCTGCGTCCAGGTTGGCATAGACGGGGAATCCCTGCGCCGTGAAAGCTGTTTTGATCATGAGGTTGTAATTTCTATCTTCTTCGTCTTCTAAGTAGGGATCTAAGGAGACACATATCAATACTGGTTTTTTCTCTTTCGCCCGGGCATGCTCGCATCCTTTGACCATAAAGTCGATTAAGAGCTTCATGTGGGACTCAACCCCCTGACCCAAGGCCCGGCGCAGATATCGAAACTGATCAAATTGAAATACCAAAGAGTGAATATTACGGTCGGAAGACACGATTTTGATGATGTCGGCGATATTCCCCCCGGAGGATACATTGTAGTATATGGGCCAGGCGTCGAGGGGGTTGCCGATACTGGTTCCCGCAAGGGGGACCAACGCGCGCAGCGCTTCCATGGTTTTCCGGGAAAACCTGGGAACTTCCATTCCCGCTTTCAGGCAGAGGTCAGTCTGAATCACGCTAAAACCTCCCGAGTTGGTAATAATGGAAACGGCTTGGCCTGAGGGGAGAGGAGAGCTGTCGAAGGCCATAATGGTATTTACCATTTCATCGAAGCTTTCCACTTGAAGAGCACCTGTCTGTTTGAAGAGGGACCTCCAGATTTCAGGTACCGCCGTCAGGGACGCGGTATGAGAAGCCGCGGCCCTCATCCCCTGCTCGGTCATCCCCCCTTTGATGGCGATCACCGGCTTCCGTTTCGCTGCTTTGGTCAAAGTCCTTTGCAGGCGGCCGGCATTCCTGGTGCCTTCAATGTAAAGAGCGATAATTTTCGTATCCGGATCGTCAGCCAGGTATTCCAGAAAATCAGGACCATCCAGGTCAATGGCATTGCCGTAACTCACCACTTTGCTGAATTTGAGATTCTTGGTATGGGCAAAATAGGAGAAGGATTCGGCCACGCTCCCACTCTGAGCAACGACTCCCACGTGGCCCTCCTCTGCGGGGGACTCCGGGACGATGGATAGCCCTGACCGGGGACAATAGACCCCAAAACAATTGGGCCCAATGATCCGGATCCTGCCTTCCGCCACCTGTTGCACCTTTTTTTCCAGCTCGATCCTCTCCGGGATTCCCGTCTCGCTGAAGCCGGCGGTGTAAATCTGCGCGACCTTAACGCCTTTTTGAATGCACTCTTCCAAAACCTGCGGGACGACGGTGGCCGACACGATGAGTATGGCATAGTCGATTGCGGATTCCACATCCGTTATGCTGGGATGGCATTTCTTGCCCCGGACCTCCGTATACTTGGGGTTCACCAGAAACAAGCGATCCTTAATTTTCGTGCTCATCTGGGCGAGAGTGGCCAGATCATGAGGGGATGCTCCGATGATCGCCACCGAGTTGGGGTTGAAGATATAATCAAACAACCTGGCATCTTTTTCCATAGTTCTTCCTCCATTCGTCTTCAGCCAGCTTCTTTTCTTGCCTCCGGTGACCCAACCATAGAATAAAAATTCTTGACAAGCAAGCCGGTGGGTAGGCTCTGATGCTCGATCAAATATCTTTGAGAGGGTTTTTACCGGATGGGCGGAGGAAGGAAGAAAAAAATGGCAACGAAGGTTCTATTTCATTTTTGCAGGGACATCTTTTTTTCGGAGGAGGCAGTAATAATAAAAGCCGGGTATATCACAAGTTGTTTTAGAGCCTACGCGCCATCTAACTTGAGAATTTTCATTCTTCCCCTTCTCCCTACAGGGAATAAATTTCATCCCTGAATAAATGCAGCCAATTCTTTTCCAGCGCCTCTACCGCTTTCTCGGTTTTATCGACGCCGATGATTACGATCGGCTGACCGCTTTCTCCCCTACCGAGGAAAGTATAGAAATAATGAACATTAATATTCGCTTCTTGCAAAGGCTTGAGCACCGCCTTTAAGGCGCCGGGATGGTCGGGAATTTCCACGGCGATCACGTCGGCTACAGAGACTGAATATCCGTTGCTCTGAAGCACCCGCACCGTTTTTTCAGGATTGTCGGTTACAAATCTCACCGTGCTCCGATCGGAAGTTTCCGCCACCGAGATCGCTCTGATGTTGATTCCTTCCCGCCCCAGGCACTCGCTCACGGAAAGAAATTTACCCGGGACATTTTCCAGTACGACCGAAACCTGTTTCACGAACATAAGCTCCCCCCGTTATTTAAAAAAATCGTATCCCTCCTCCAAGGCTCTTTCATTGACTTCGATGAGCTTTTTTTTAGCACGCAGCGTAAATCTCAGGGCTTCGAGG
>JAOUFX010000400.1 GCA_029857975.1 Deltaproteobacteria bacterium
CCTTTCCAGAAGCTACCAGCCGCTTCACTCGCAGGTTTCCTCCCTGGATCTGAATTTCAGCGCGAACCGTTTCCAATAGCGCTAAGGGAAAAGGAAGCCGGGGGTTGAACCCCTGAATTTCCCCCCGCTGCAATAAAGCCCAGGCCTGCCCGTTCAACTTCTCAAAATCTTCTCCCAGCCATTGAATCGTTGCTTCCCCGCTCAACTTTACCGGGACGGAAAATTCGTTGGGCAAAAATGCTCTGATTTCCAAATTGTTGAGCTGAATTTTCATTCGATTCTGGTTCTTCTCCGTAATAAATTCTCCTTGCAAGCGCAGAGCCGTTGGCAAATCTTTTACATATATATTTGTTTTACCTAAAATAATATTTATAAGATTCGGCTGAACAGCCATATCAGGAATCTGAAATAATAAATTATTAGAGCGAATTTTAATTTTTTCTAAATGAAGCTGTAAGGGAAAAGACGGCCTTACCCTTTCTATAGATAAATTTAAGGGCAGCGTCTCTGCGAAGCTTTGAATGATCGCCTTTTTTACCCCTTCGTAGGGAAACTGCCATAAAAAAAAGAGGTAGAGAAGCGAGAAAGCAAAAAGAGTGTATCCGAAGATTGGCATGTAGGATTTACTCAGAAAATAGCATAGCGCATAGAGCATGGCGCATAGCGTAACTAAAGAAATAAAATATTCTTTTCATGGTTCATGGGCGGCCAAGGGGCCATGGATAATTAATGGATTTTTTACATGGCCATCAACCCCGGTAAAATATCATCTGCAAAGTTACGTCCAGATACCGAGGTGTTGTATAGCGAGGCTTGATGGCTATCCGCGCAATATGAAAACCCCCCGGAGAAGACTGGATAAAATAAAGAAAACGGGTCAAATGAGGAAGGTCTATCTTCTCCATGGAAAGTTCTACGGTCATTGCTTCCCCTCCACCGCCGGCGGCAGGGGAAGGTTTGATGAAACGAATGTTCTGACGTAGCCCGGACCGCTCAATCCAATTATCCAACCGGGAGAGGGGCGAGAGAGTCCTTTCGTTCACCGGAATCTTCTGGGCCATAGCCGTTCTCGCCTGTTTAAGAGATTCGAACTCTTTCTTCAGGAGGCGGATTTCCTTCAAATCTCGCTCCTTTTGGGGAATCAATCGTTCTAAATCCCGGGTTCGCTTGAGAGCGGGGTAGACCACCAGATGAAAAACCAATAAAACCGCCAGGATGCAAGCTCCTCCGACGAGAAAGGCCTTTTCCCTTCCCGAAAATTTCACCTTTTAAATCCCCCGTTTCATCTGCAACTTGAATTCGACCACATTCTCCAAGGTACTGGCCCTGGCTGTTTTCAACTGCACTTCTTTATAAAGAGGCGATTTGTCCAGTCTGGCTTTTAACCGGTTGACTGTCTCGAAAGAGTCCGCCTCGCCGGTCACTTCCACAGCCTCTGGTTCAACGACCAAGTCGGTTATTCTCACTTTCCAACCGGGATCAATCACCGTACTGAATTCGCGGATGATTTCCAGCGGCGAGGTGGACTTCGACAGCCCTCCGAGGGCATTCACCCTCGCCTTCTCTTCCCGTAACAAGTTTTTCATCTGCTGAATTTCATTGACAACCTTCTTGACTCCTGGCTGGGCCCGTAAAAATTCTTTTCGAATTTCGCCTTTCAGATCCTGGTATCTTCTTTCCTTTAAATAAAAGTCAACAGCAAAGGCAGCGATTCCTAAAATAGCAAGAAGGATTCCATAGGAAAGGAGGAGGGTCATCCGGTTTTTTGCCTTTTTCGCTTTCTTGGTAGAAGCAAACTCTTCCTGCCGAAAATTAATTCGTTCTTCCTCCCTGGTGGATCCCCAAAAAGCAGTGCCCAGGGCCACGGCGAGAATATGGCGGTACTCTCCGGGGACATCTTTCAGCAAGGGTTGCGGGCTTTCCTCCATACTTAGGATAGCGACGGGCCTCCTGATAATTTCTCCGAAAATTTTCTCAATTCCGGGCAGGGCAGCAGACCCTCCGGTGATGTATATTTTTTCAACGAGCCGGCCATCCGGGTTAGATTCATAAGCCATCATCGTCCTCCGGACTTCATCGGCTAAACGATTTAAGGCCGGAAGCATGGTTTCCTTCGTTCCTTGGTCTGCGGGGGAAATATTTCTTAACCTCTGTCCCGCCGGCAGGCGCATGGCCCTTCCGGCCACAGGAATCGACCGGACCAACTTTAAGGTTGCATCATGCCAAACAACCATCGTGGTCTTCTCATGCCCCATATCTAAAAGAGCACCGGAGGATATTTTCTGGCCAAGATTTTGCACCAACCAGAAAAGGGCCATAGCTTCTGGAACCAAGCTTTCTGGGTCCAGGCCGGCCTCCTCCAATATGGAAATTTGCTCCTGCAAATCTCCTTTACGGGCGGCAAAGGCCATGGCGCTGTTTGCATGAGGACTATCTTGCCCCGTGTAAAAATCGATGATCACCTGATCGACTGGAAAAGGAAGTAAAGGCTCCAGTTCAAATTTAATGACCTGCTGGTTCTTTTTCCTCTCCCGAAAAGGGAGCGAAATCTGATGGACCATCATCCTTTGTGAGGGAAGGGAAACGATTACGTTTTTTCCCTCCTTGCTCCCTCCAGGGAATATCTTCCCCAAAATTTGCAGTTTCTCGCCCGAGGTCCTTTCTTTTTCTGCGTTGCTATAGGGATAAAACCCGTAGTTAGTTACCCGGTATCCTTGCCAGGTGCGCGCAAGTTCTACGGCCTTAATCCCAGTTGAACCGAAATCCAAACCCCAAGTTCTCAAACCCACGTATCGCCCCTTCAGTTCCACTAAATCCTTGAAAGCAACCTGTCACCTATCGTCAATTTCCGTAATCGTGAGAGCGCAAGTCGCAAGGCGTTTATGATTCTACGCCCTCACGCTCTCGCGCCTCATCCCTTACGGTATTTTTTATCCTGCTTTCCAGAAAAGAACCCTGGTTTTTCTTCCCTCTCTTTTAACCACCGTTTGCACCGCGGCCAGGGCATCGCGATAATATCCGAGAACCCCGATGGAAAAAAAGTTACTCCGCACAGTAATTTCGCTGCTGATCTCCGCATAAATCTGGCCCCATCCAGGGACGGAACGGAGATCTTCATTTTGGCGAAAGGGCTTTTTTGTGCGGTAGTCGAGCACCGCCTGAGCCATGGGTTGATCCACGCGCGGAGAAAGGCTCATGAGGACCGGGATGCTGGCGGTGTTGATGTTTATCTTCCCGTCGGAATAAATGGTTAAATATTTTCCCAACCCTTCCCGTTCATCTGTCCCGAAGAAAGTGGCCAAATCCACTTCTTTGATCAGAAGGAATTCCCCCCAAGAGTCGAGAGGTCCGTTCTTCGGGGCGTAAGGGCGTTTCAGGTTCATATAATATTCCCTTTCTGCTCCCAGGGGCCTCTTATGGTCATCCGGGTCCAGCCAATCCAGAACGGCATCCATCTTCTGGGGGTCATGGCCTAATATTGCCAAGAGACGTTCCAGCTGGTTTTTTTTCTTTAAATTTTCAATCCCATAGGAATCGATCAGTCCATTGGGATTAAACTTGGCACCTTCATCTGTAATCTGCCCGGTAAAATGGCCTTCATTGAAAAGCTGGGAGGAAAAAACGGCCAGGATTTCAAACTGGGCCCATCTTTCATCCAGGGCATCATAAGATGGCTCATCCTGCTGGATCAAAGCCCGGGCAATCTCCACTCCTGACTGGGCGATGTAGGATGCCTGGGTAAGGTCGCGGAAATTACCAGCCAGGTTTGCCTCCACCCGCATGGCCCGATTAAGCTCCAAACTCGATGCCACGAGGAGGGTGAGAATGAGAAGAGTCAATACCATCGCGACTCCCCTTTGACTTCCTGGCCAAATAGAAACCGAACCCACCTTCTTCATACGTAACAGTTAACTCTTTGAAAAATTAATTAACCTCAATGCAAAATGAAAAAATTAAAATGCAAATTTCAAAATGGAAGGAAAATATCCTGTAAAATCTACATTTTCCATTTTGCAATTTTCATTTTTCAATTAAATTTGGCGGTTCTTTTCGAAACGCTCAATTGCTATCTTTATCCTTTTTCTCCGGCCAGCGGCAAAAAGACCTGGCTGCGAAAGGTATGAAGCTTGTTGTGAGAATCTTCCAGGGTTAAATAAATCTCTATCCGAACCGGAAGTTCATAGCGATGAACTCCGTCCAGGGAATTCCATTCTTTTTGC
>JAOUFX010000401.1 GCA_029857975.1 Deltaproteobacteria bacterium
GCGGGTCGGCAGGCCATCCTGGCCAAGATGGTGGTGGACGCAACCGGAGATGCCGATGTCGCCAGTTTTGCCGGGGCTCCTTTCCGCTTGGTTAGAAAGCCTATGACCATGATGTTCAACATGGTGGGAGTGAATGTTCCGGTTGTTCTGGACCGCATAGGCAACTGGGGCAATCTCAAGAAGTTGATCCAGGAAGAGATAAATAGAGAAAATCTCTCCTTCGACTTGGGAATCAATGCCGAGTTTGGCGCTCCCGGAGTTCATGCCGAAGAGCTTGTATATGAAGATGAAATTAACGTGTGGTCCGGAAACCTATTGGGTATGGATGGTACCGATCCCCGGGATTTGACCAAGGCCGAAGTCATTACCCGGGAACATGTCCAGAAGATGGCCAATTTTTTGAAAAGGAATGTACCGGGTTTTGAAAAATCCAGAATTGAGGTTACTTCCACGCAGGTGGGAGTTCGGGCCACCCGACAAATCATCGGCAAAGCTTCGCCCTCGCCGGATGAAGTCAAGAACAAGATATTTGATGATACAGTGGTTAAACCGTATGAGCATAGCGACATGAGATTACCCTATGGCTCCCTCATCCCTCTGAACGTGGAAAATCTCCTTGTGGCCGGCAGGTGTATATCCGCAGCAGAGGAGGCCATGGGGCAACTTCGGCTCATACCGGTTTGTTCGGCCACAGGCCAGGCCGCAGGGACAGCGGCCGCTTTAGCCTTGCAACAAAAGAAGACTCCGCCGGAGTTGGAAGTGCCTGAATTACAGAGGATTTTAGGAGACCAGGGAATGGATTTGGGATTGAGGAAAATTAAACCATAACTTTAAGGAGATTGATTTATGTCAGGGAAATTATTTGATGAATGGTCGGTAGGACAAGAGTTCGTGACTCCAAGTCGAACGATGACGGAAACAGACGTTGTGATGTTTGCAGCCATGAGCGGGGATTATAATGAATTGCACACCAGCGAGGCATTCATGAGAAATAGCCAATTCGGGAGGCGAATCGTGCACGGCCTGCTGGGGCTGGCCGTTTCCCACGGTTTGCTCTTTCGAACGGGATACCTGGAGGGTACCGCGATAGCCTTCCTTGGGATTGATGCCTGGAAATTTGAGGCCCCTTTGTTTTTCGGGGAAACCATTCAGGTAAAGGCGAAGGTGGCGGAAAAAATCCCGAGTAAAAGCAAACCTGACCGAGGGATTATAAAATTTTTTCTTCAGATTATTAAGGAAGACGGCACCGTCATTCAGTCAGGATATAAAACGCTCATGATTAAGAGGAAGCGGTGAAAAGGAAATCTGAAATGTCCAACAAATTAATGGCCGCCGCCGAGGCGGTCCAGATGATCAAGAACGGGGATACGATATCGGTTTGCGGAATCGTAGGGGGACTTGTACCGGAGAAGGTTTTGACGGCCCTGGAGAAGAGATTTTTGGATACGGGTTCACCCCGCGACCTGACTCTCGTATTTCCGGTGGCCGTTGGGGATGTTTATGGAACAGCAGGAACGGACCATCTGGCTCATGAAGGCCTGATCAAAAGGGTGATCGGCGGATCCTACGTGACAGCACCGGCTGCGGCCAAACCTCCGAAAATATATGAAATGATTTTTCAGAACAAGATCGAAGCGTATAATTTTCCCATTGGCGTTCGCATGCACCTGCACCGGGAAATCGCGGCCAAGAGGCCGGGCCTTTTAACCCCAGTGGGGTTAAAAACCTTTGTGGATCCGAGAAATACCGGAGCAAAAATGAATGAGGTTACCCGGGAGGATTTGATCGAGGTCATCCAGCTTCAAGGCCAAGAGTATCTTTTTTATAAATCTTTTCCGATCACAGCCGCCATCATTCGGGGTACGACGGCCGATGAAGATGGCAACATTACTATGGAGCATGAATCTTCTTTTTCGATCATGCTCTACCTGGCCATGGCGGCGCGTAACTGTGGAGGAAGGGTCCTGGCCCAGGTAAAAAGGCTTACTGGCCGGGGAAGTTTAAACCCTCAGCTCGTTAAAGTCCCCGGGATCCTGGTGGATGCAGTGGTGGTAGATGAAAACCAAACCCAGGCTACGGGCATTGTTTACGATCCGGCAGTGAGCGGGGAGTCGAAAAAGCCGTGGACCCGGGTAGAGGAAGTGGCGTTGAGCGTCGAAAAGGTTCTGGCGCGGCGGTCTTTGCTGGAATTGCGCCAGGGGTATATTGTCAATCTCGGATTTGGTATTCCTTCTTTGGTTTCTCAGGTGGCCGTGGAAGAGGGGTTGATTGACGAGATCACCTATACGGTAGAGCATGGCGCCATCGGGGGTATGCCTCTGGCTGGGCTTCAATTCGGGGGAGCGATCAATCCTCAGGCGATTGTGGAATCCAGCGCCCAATTTGATTTCCTCACCGGCGGCGGAATTGACGCCGCCTGTATGGCCTTTGCGGAAATCGATGGACAGGGAAATGTCAATGTCAGCCGGCTGAACAAAATTCCTCATGTTTTATCCGGTGTAGGGGGATTTATTGACATCCTCCAGAATGTAAAAAAAGTTGTTTTTTGCGGGACGATAACCGCCGGAGGAGTAAAAGTAGGAGTTGCCGAAGGAAAAGTGCATATCGAGCAGGAAGGAAAGGTGCTTAAGCTTGTTCGGCAGGTTCAACATTTGACTTTCAATGGAGCCTTAGCTTTACAAAAAGGCCAGGAGGTTATTTACATCACGGAAAGAGGGGTGTTTAGGTTAAAACCAGAAGGTATGGTTTTGATCGAAGTGGCTCCTGGAGTAAAGATTGAACGAGATATAACCCCGGTTGTGCAATTCGGGTTTAAAATATCGGAACAACTGCAGGAAATGGACTCCCGGCTCTTCAGGCCCGAGCCAATGGGGTTAAAGGATTCCAATCTTTGGAGGTGAGCGAGGGGGCCATTCTTCAACCAGGTTAAAGAATAGCCCCTGCGATGTATCCTTGAAACTTTATCAGGGAACTTATTTCAGCCTTCCTTCAGCGGCCTTCCAGTCGATGTTTTTGAAGAAAACGGCAATGTAATCCGCTTTCTTCAAACCAAAATCGATCATGAAGGCATGCTCAAAAACATCCAGGATGAGGATAGGGGTGCAACCGGCCAGGTGTCCGGCATCATGTTCATTGATCCAGCAATTGAATAAATTTCCGGAAACGTTATCCTGGTACAAAATAACCCAGCCGATTCCCCGCATCGATCCGACACCCTTGAAATCTTTTTCCCAATCCTCATAGCTTCCGAAAACCTCGGCAATTTTCTTGGCCAGCTTTCCATTCTTGTCCAACGCCCCTTTTCCACCGAGGTTTTCGAAGTAATATTCATGAAGGCGCATGCCGTTGAATTCCCAGCCAAAGCGTCTCTTTAACTCGGCATATTCCGGCGTGCCAGCCTTTCCCTCTTTCAACATTTGGCTCAGCGTGTCCACCAGTTTGTTGGTGTTGGTTACATACCCCTGGTAAAGGGTAAAGTGATTTTTCAGGAGGGTTTCGCTCAAACCTTCCATGCCCAGTAGTTTGCCGTAATCTTTAGCGGTGTAAGCCATCTTTTCCTCCTTTCTCGCCCGAGCGAGTGAAATATTTATCGGACCGGTTAAAAAAGTTATACTCCCCATAGCCGATAAGGTTAAAAACTGGCGTCGATTGCAAGCCAAATTTTTTCAGCCTCCCTTCTTCTTTCTTACCAAAGCTTATGATTACAATAATTCAGAATCGTCTGAAAAGAAAATAGGGTAAACCCTGTATTTTTACGTGGGGAAATATGTATTTTACGGTAATCTGAAATAATCCCCGGCTCAATTCCGAACCAAGTTCCCAGGAAATTTAACCCCAGTGTTAAACAAAATGGACTCGTAAAAAAATCGGAAAGGCCCGCGAACGCAGGAGTCCAGAAAAACTTGATTGTATAGGAAATTCCTTTTTGGACACGGATTCACCCTGTTAGATAGGAAACATCTAACAGGGTAAACACAGATTATCAGGGTGAACTAAAAAGAAAATAATTATCTGCAGTTATCTGCGTAAATCTGCGTCCTATTAAATTTAATTAAATGGATTCCCGCTGAAGTTTACCGAAATTTTATTCCTGATGAACGGGTGATTTTCCCCTGATAGACGAAAGAGATTTGGCGCAGGGCGGCAGATTGGTCGAAAGACGTCAAGGCCGAAATGGCATCCAGGGGAATGATGATCTCATGCCCCCGTAAGCGCG
>JAOUFX010000402.1 GCA_029857975.1 Deltaproteobacteria bacterium
AGGGATCAGCCGCACAGCCGTGGTTTTATGATTGATTACCCCGATGGCCATCTCATCGGCCAAAATGGCCGCAATGGTATGCGCATCTACCTTCCCCGGGATCGCTATCATATCCAACCCCACGGAGCAGACCGCGGTCATGGCTTCCAGCTTCTCCAGAGATAGGTGCCCCTGGCGGACTGCTTCCGAAAGGTTCAAGTCTTCGCTTACCGGAATAAAAGCCCCCGATAAACCACCTACGGAGGAAGAAGCGAAAGCCCCCCCTTTTTTCACGGCGTCATTAAGCAGAGCCAAGGCCGCCGTTGAGCCAGGCACGCCTATAGCATCGAGACCCAGGCACTGGAGGATCTCTCCCACGCTATCGCCCACCGTGGGCGTGGGGGCTAAAGATAGGTCGACGATACCGAAGCTTACGTTCAGTGACTGAGCGACTTCTCTGGCGATGAGTTCGCCCACCCGCGTCACCCGGAAGCTGGTCTTCTTGATAATCTCGGAAAGGTCCCCCAAGGTCAGCTTCTTCCCCGATTGGATCGCCCTTTCCAGCTCCTTCTTAACCACTCCCGGCCCGCTGACTCCTACGTTGATCACGCATTCCGGCTCCCCGTATCCCAGATAGGCCCCGGCCATAAAAGGGTTATCCTCCGGCATGTTGGCAAAGACGACTAACTTGGCACAGCCGAACCCATCGCGTTCCGCCGTGCGCAAAGAAGTCTCTTTGATCGCCCGGCCCATGAGCAAAACGGCATCCATGTTGATCCCGGCCCGGGTAGAGGCAACGTTTACCGAAGAGCAGACCCGTTCCGTTGCCGAGAGAACTTCCGGGATCGTACCGATCAGATTCCGGTCGCCCTGGGTGAACCCTTTTTGGACCAACGCCGAGTACCCCCCGATGAAATTCACTCCCACTGCCTCGGCAGACTGATCCAGGGTCTTGGCCACGGCCAGGTAATCTTCCCGCCTTACGCCCTCGGCCACGGCAGCAACGGGTGTTACGGCTAAGCGCTTATTTACGATGGGTATCCCGTATTTTTTGGAGATGCGATCGCAGGTGAGTACCAGGTCTCGGGCATGATGCTGGATTTTTCGGCGAATCCGTGCGCAAAGGTCTTCCGCAGAGGCGCTGACACAATCCCTCAGGCTGATCCCCAGGGTGACGGTACGCACGTCCAAGTTTTCATTCTTCAGCATCTCTACGGTACGGAAAATTTCTTCGGAACTGAGCACGATACCCTTTCGTTTCGGGTTACGAGTTGCGGGATCAAGGATTTGTTTAACTCGCAACGCGTAACCCACGACCTATTTTTCAAATTTGATTGATGGCCCGAAAAATTTCCTTGTGCTGCAAATCTATGGCAACTCCCATCTCCTGGCCCCGCTGCCGCAATTTTTCCTGGATGAGGCGGTAGTCCAGCTTCTTGGGAATATCGACTTCGAAGAGCTGGATATATTCCTGCTTGCCGCCGATAAGGGCCACCCGGGCGTCCAGGTTGGTGATGTTAATGGACCGTTCCGCCAGCATCTCGGCGATCCCGTAAACCAGGCCGGGGCGATCTTCCCCCCGGGCGGTTATGACGAATGGTTCGGTCTCACCGGCCTCGAAAGCTTTCATTTCTTCCGGCCTGATTGGCTTTAAGTTGATGTCCAAGTCCAAGTCCCTGGCCAGATTTTCAAAATCCTGCTTCAGGCCGGAGAGTACCCCTTTTTTGGCGGTGGAGGCAATAAGGATCATGGCAAACTGCCCGCGAATGGCCGTCTGAGACAGGTCTTCAATGTTGCAGCGGTTCTGGAAGAGAACCTTGGATACACCGGCCACGATTCCCGGCCGGTCACGCCCGACTACCGAGACAGCGACCCAGTCACTCATAACAACCTCTTTTTTGTCGAGATGCAGGCGCCTATCTTTTAATGGAAGATCGCGAAGACTGGGGGGACCATTTTCTCCCTGCCTTGGAAAAGGATTGGGCAATACTTTTGCTGGCTTCGGCAAGCTTGCCGGAGAAATTATCTTTTTTGAATTCGGAAAACCAATTGCGCATGATCAACCAACCCCCAAACCGGGTCACGTTATTCGTCCAAGTCCGGTACCATTTCCACCACCCCTTTTTAAGGTTGTGGAGATAGAAGAAAAGAACCGGGAAGGAAAGGATGGTCAAGCCGATTTGAAACATGTATCGGAACCGATAAAACCGTCCCATGATCTGGTGGATCGAGTTTTGTATTTCTTCCGGGGTCAAGGGATCGTCGGGAACAAAGAGAGGAAAGTTTCCATCGTAGTATTCCCATCCGAGATATTCTTGGGGATAAATTCTGTTCTGCTGCTTGAGCCTTTGCGTTAACTCCGTCCCGGGCAACGGAACAGGCAACAAAACCTGCACGGTGTCGATCTTCGCCCGCTTTATAAACCTTCTGAAGTGTAGGATCCGTTCCTCGGCCGGCATTTTAAAAACGACCCCTTCCGGGATGGGATAGCCGAAAATGAACATTCCATGAATCAAAAATCCGGCTTGGTAATATCTCCTGGATAAGGAAATCATTTCCTCCGGTTTCAGCCGCTTGTCCATGGCCTGCAGCTCTTCCCCGATGGGAGATTCAAACCCTATGGCCACGGTGGTAATTCCCGCTTCGTGCATTGCTTGCAATAGTTCCGTATCCCTGGCTTTATCCAGACGGATCTGTACCGTAATCTTGAAGTGGGTTTTGATTTTTTGCTGGTACTCCTTGAGCAGACGGCAGAGGCGCAGCGTTTCAATTCTGTCCTGGCCAAAAAGATCATCGACGATGAAGAAACGGTTGGCCCCGCGGGTTTCGCAAAGAGAAGCGATCTGCTCCATCAAGCGCTCGGGACGGGCATACCGGGCTTTCCCCTTGACCGTGCAAAATTCACAATCCATGCCGCATCCGCGAACGCGTCCAATCGGATAGAGTTTTATCTTGGCATAGCGCACTAAGGAAAAATCGGGGATGGGAAGGCAGTCAAATTCGGTCAATGGTTTTCTCTCTTGGGTCTTGATCAATTGTCCCTGATCCAGATAAGCAATGCCGGCAATATCCTGCCGGCGGCGTTTTCCCTCAAAGGCCTGAAGAAGTTCTTTGATCGTTTCTTCCCCTTCTCCGATCACTACGATATCAACACTGTTGTTCAGAGCCTCGGCAATATTTTCCTCGACGAAGTGCTGCCCGCCGGCAATCGTCGTGACGCCCAGATGGCGGTAAAACCGGGCAAGCTCATAAAGCCTGGGGATGGTGCTGGTTAAACCGCCGTAAAATCCGACGACATCGGCCGGCCGCAACTTTTGCAAGGCCTCGTGGTCCGGCAGGCCGGCGGAGTTTCTCAGAGCAGATCTCCGATAATTGTTTTCATCGATGACCTCGACATCCCATCCTTCTACCTCATGGACGGCAGTGGCCACGCTCACCGGACCTAAGGCGGTTGTCCCCCGGGCAATCCGGGAATAAATATTGAACGCGGGATATCCCGGGATGACGATCCTAATCCTGCGCCTTCTCCCTAACTTGTTGCCCTGAGGACTCGTCACATCTTCCATGGCGGTTCTCCCTGGATGTTTAATATTTAATACTTTATCTCGCTTTCTGCCGGAATACAAGTGATAAGTCAGGTGGCTAGACAGGTTTCTGGGAGGAGCTTCTCATTTTTTTTCAAAGAGCCTCACCAATCGTTCCAGGTGATGTTTTTCCTGCACGGACAATACCTTGAATACCTGCTTTGCTCCCTGATCTTCCACCTTCCGTCCCATTTTTATGTAAAGGTCTTCAGAATTGATTTCCAGGGAGATGGCCAGTTCTAAAATCTCTTTCAGATCTTTTCCTTTCACCCACGCCAGCGCTTCCGTCAGGGGCACGCCGCCTTCCACATATTTGATCCCGGGATCAAATGAGATCACCGAGCCGGGAAATCCCGGATCGGTCTTCAGGCCCGCAAGTTCTTTGTGAATGTTGAAAAGAACATTCTTATGACCTTCCTCGTCAGCCGAAAGTTTTTGCAAAAAGTTTACTGTCTCGCGATCTCCGAGCATACCCGCTGTTGCGGAATAAAATTTCTGGGAGCCATCCTCCAGTATCCAGGCTAACGCGATGAGTTCCTCCGTTTTTTTAGCCGGTTCAAAATAAACCATACCCGCTTCCGGTACCCCTTTGGCTACGAAACCG
>JAOUFX010000403.1 GCA_029857975.1 Deltaproteobacteria bacterium
AGCAAACCTTCCTGCACCCCTTCCCTTGGCTTCCGCAAACAAAGAGCACAAAAAACATATATCTTTGCTACAACGCTGGAAGTAAAGCTCCGGGTTATAGAAGAACCACCGCCTTTTTGGCCCAGCGCAGCACCTCCCCGCCGGGTCCGGGAAGAGACTGGACGGCCCGGACGGGAGGGTGAATCTCTCCCCCTTTCATCACCCTCCCGTCCGGGCTCCGTTAATTAAAGTAAATTCATCAACCTATGGAAAAGTGAAGGTGGGCAAGGCATGTTTATTTCTTGACAGCTTTAGAGAAAAAAGGTAATATGCATATTATAAGTTGCAAAGAGTTTTGGTTTGGAATAGAGAAAGCCGCAGAGCTCTTGATGCTTATGCGGTTTTTTTATTGCCCCGGCCCGGGCTATTGCACCTTATCAGTGTAAAAAGGGAAGGAGGTGAAAAGCAATGTCCAGAGGTCGAGTCAAATGGTTCAATGAGCAAAAGGGATTTGGATTTATTTCTCATGATGGTGGCGATGATTTATTCGTGCACTTCTCATCCATTAAACAAGACGGTTTCAAGGTTCTTCGTGAGGGGGACGAGGTTGAGTTCGAAATCGCCCAGGGTAAGAAAGGCTTGCAAGCTATCGATGTGGTGAAATGCTGAAGATCTGAAATCGGACCCTAAGACCCCGGGAGAGTATGAAATCCTGGGGTCTCTCTCTGCGCGACCACTGGCGGTGATCAGGGTTGGCGCGGGGCCCAAATAAAAATCTTGATGAGGGGGTATAAATGGCACGAGTAAGGAGAAATTTTTACCGGAGGAGTTCCAAAAGGAAAGCCCCCCCCAAATCCTTTAAGGCAACCTGCGCCCGTTGTGGAAAAGAGCTGTGGATGGAGGTCTCCCCTCCTCCCGAAAAAGCTCTTCTTTGCCTCGATTGTTACAATCAATGAGGAGGGAAAATGAATACAAAAATTTATGTGGGCAACCTCCCTTTCCAGACCACCGAACCGGACCTTAAAACTTATTTTTCCCAAGCCGGAGACGTCGTATCGGTTAAGATCTTAAAGGACCATCAAACCGGCCAGCCGCGGGGATTTGCTTTTGTGGAAATGTCGACCCGCAGGGAAGCACAAAAAGCCATCTCCATGCTGAATAAAAAAGGTTTTATGGAAAAAGAGTTGCTGGTCAAAGAGGCAAGAGTTCGCCCCGGTTTCCGGGGGAGAAGATATTAAGGGTACAGATTGATTTTTTGACCTGTAGAAATGAAATGGCGGTCTTTGAAGTTTCTTCCACCATCCCCGTCTTGATCCTATCATAGCTAACCATAAGGTTTTCCCTAAAAAAGATTATCCGGTCCGCTGGTAAGTTTTTCATCCCGTCTACCCGCGGAGTTTTTTGCTCCGCCGCCGGCGTAAATGAAGAGAAAAAACAAAGATGGAAATGATAAAGGAGGGCCAATACAGGCCCGACCACCCGGCGGGTTGCCTCCAAGACCATAGCCACGGCAATATGATAATGAATCAGGATTTTTCCCCCGGCTTCATGACCAACCGGTGGATTTTCCTCCCTCAGTTGCGATCAATATGAAGGCGATCAGGCATGGCTCGGTTCCACGATTTATCCAGTTGTGCATCGTACCTCCTTGAATCATCACGTCGCCCGCCTTTAAATGAACCTCTTCTTCATCAAGCTGCATATCAATTTCTCCGGAAAGAACGACGGCATAATCAATTGAATCCGTTCGATGCCATCGCTTCGCCACCCCAGGTTCGTATCGAATAATCCGAAAAACGGATCCACCGGCTAGGGTGGTACCCATTTTCCATGTGCTTGGATCTTCATCCGTTAGTTCAGCGGGTAATTGTTTTGTCGCCCACAGCGGAACATATGAAAATCCCGGCCTGCCAGCAATGGCCTCAACCTCGCTGTCCCATTTAACAATGCTCTTGCCCTCAGGATTATGCCCTGTTACCACCCTCCTAATCCTCATGATTTTCGAAGACCTCCCGCTTGCAAAAATTTATGATTTTAAGCTGCGGCCAACAATCTCCCTAAATTCATCCAGGGATAGCAAGGCACGCTTTTCAGTGCCCCTTGTTTTCACTTCTTTCAAAATTTCCGCGACCTCTTCATCCTGGACATTCTTTATCCCCAATTTTTCCAGGGTGTAGGTAATGGAAGCCTTACCGCTTTTCTTCCCCAAGACAACTTTTCCCTCCCGGCCAAAAATCTGCGGCGCAGTGGCAAACATGGTTAAAGGATTTTTCATGACCAGATCAACCCCAATCCCCGATTCCCTTGTATAGTTACCTTCGCCGATCACCGGTTTGTTGTTCGCCGGCTGGATTCCGGAAAGGTCTCGAACCAATTTACAGAGCTGCCCAATCCTGTCCAGCTTGTAATGGGTCTCCAACCCCAAAAGAATATGAAGGCCGACCATCAATTCCTCAATAGCGGCATTTCCTGTTCTCTCCCCCAGTCCGTTGACGCACCCGTGCACGACTTCCGCCCCCGCAGTCACAGCGGCCAACTCTGTAGCCACCGCCATTCCAAAATCATTATGGGTATGAATTTCCACGGGAAGCTTCGTGATCTTCTTTATTTTTTTAACCAAGTACTTGATGGCTTCCGGCAGAGCACATCCCATGGTGTCAATTAATCCTATCGAGTCTGGAGGAGAATCCCTCATGATGCGGGTAAGCACGTTCGTCAAATCCTCATCTCTTGCTCGCGTAGTGTCATAAGGAAAATAAACCACATGCAAATTTTTTCCTTTGGCATAACTGATGCATTCTACACTTTTTCTTGCCACATCCTCCCAAGTCCATCCAAACTGGTACTTTAATTTCGGATACCCAATCGGGATTTCGATCACGACACCGTTCGCACCACAATCGATGGCCTTGTCGATATCGACGGTAAAGGCCCTGGCAAAGGTATATATTCTTGCCTTCAGCCCCAGTTGGCTGATTGCTTTGATGGCCTCAAAATCCTCATCCGATACCGCAGGCATTCCCGCCTCAATCCTCTCGATCCCCACTTCATCAAGCATCTGCGCAATCTGAACCTTATGTTCCTTGCGGAAGACGATACCCGGCGTCTGCTCGCCGTCTCTGAGGGTGGCATCATGAATTTCCACCTTGGGCGGAAGGTTGAACTCCCCTCTAACTTCACCTATAAAATTAAACGGGCTCACCCACCACTTGTTCTCTTCCAAGTATTTTTCTTTCATCAATAAATCCTCCTTTTTCACCCCCCAACCCTTCCCCCGCGAAGGGGGAGGGCAAGGGGGTGAATGAATATCTCCGGGTTAAAACCGAAGATTCAATCAATCTCATCTTCTGGCGTTGCTGCCTTCTGCAATAACTGAGCTCTCTTGGCGGCGGCTCGCGCAGTTAGCAACGGAGTTATAAGCGAAAGAACTGTGAGGCCGATAAGAACGAGGCAGATGGGGCGGGTGAAGAACATCAAGAAGATGTTCATCTCTTTGGCGTGGCTGATGGTGAAAGTACGGGCCAGGTTAGATTCCACCAAAGGCCCTAAGATGACCCCCAGGCAGATGGGGGCCAGGGGGAAGTCAAACTTGCGCAAAGCATAGCCGAGCATGCCCACTCCGAACATCAGCCAGATATCCGAAACGGCATTATTGATGGCATAAGATCCTACCACCGATAAGATCAAAATAACGGGCGCCAGGATCCCACTGGGAGTTTTGACTACACGGATAAAGTATCTGGCTCCAAAAAATCCCAGAAATACGTAAAAGATATTGGCCAGGTAAAGGCTCATCATAAATCCGTAAGTGATTTTGGCATGCTTGGTGAAAAGCTCGGCACCCGGTAGAAGTCCCTGGATCAGAAGCCCTCCCAAGAGAACGGCGGTGACGGCATTTCCCGGGATGCCCAGGGTCAAAAGGGGGATCAGGGAGCCGCCAGTGACACCGTTGTTGGCCGCCTCTGAGCCCACCACCCCTTCGACATACCCCGTGCCAAACTTCTCCGGATGCTTGGAAAAGCGTTTGGCTTCATTATACCCCACAAAACTGGCAATGTCGGCACCGGCGCCGGGAATGGCCCCGATAACCGTCCCGATCAACGAGGAGCGCAGCAGGGTTGCCTTGACCAATTTCAAATCTTTCCAGGTTGGAATAATCCGGCCGAGTTTTTCCGTGAATTCCGCCG
>JAOUFX010000404.1 GCA_029857975.1 Deltaproteobacteria bacterium
GCTTTTTCCACCACAAGGTGCCATCTCTTTTGGCCAAACCGATTTTTTCGGATGCTCGGCTGGCCCAGCACAGAAAAGCCCCCCGGTCTCCTTCCGTTAGGTTGATGGCTAAATCAAACCCCCGCTGGCGCACTTCACGGAGAAAGTTCAATTCTTTCTTTAGCCTTTTTCCAAGCGGGAAAGATTTCCACGCTGGGTCGAATACTAAGACTTCATTCAGTAATGGATTGCCCGTAAGCATTTCTTCCGTACCGGCATTGACCAGGGCCGCGATAAAGGTCCAGGGATAAGCTTTCCGGAATGCCCGGATTGTGGGGACTGTTAGAAGCACATCTCCAATGTTGCGAAGACGGATGAGCAAAATCTTTTTAATTTTTTTATCTTTAAAATCCAGATCCTTCATGGCTTTGCAGCTCTCTCAGCTTGCTGTATTTAGCGAAAGTATAAAAGGAATATAGACCTGCAAGCAGGAACCCCAGGTACCCCTCTAAGAACCCGGCTCGGAGAAGGTACATCTGGAGAAAGGTAAAGGGGGGACGGAAAAAGGCATCGAACCAACAATATCTTTTCCCTTGCCGGAGCATCTCTCGGGCCGCCAAAGTCGAGTAGCGATTCATCCTTTCCAGAAAATCGCTCAACGAGCTGTAGGTTCTGTGTTCGAGAGGATGTTCCAGGAAACCAACTTTCCCCTGAATCTCTACCTTCTCATGAACTTCTCTTTCCTGAAAGCGCCCCAGGCTTTTTCGAAATAATCTTAGGTTAAAATCGGGGTACCAGCCACAGTGGCGAATCCAGCGACCAAGGAAAAAATTTTTTCGGGCAATGAAATAACCGTCGAACGTCGGATTCTTATCCAAGCTTTGCTGGATTTCCTGTCTCAATTCCGGGCTGACCCTTTCATCGGCATCCAGGCTCAAAACCCATTCGTTGCCAGTCTTTTCGATTGCGCTGTTCTTCTGCCGGGGGAATCCCTTCCATTCCTCGAGAAAAAAGCGGGCTTGAAAATCTTGGCAAATCATCTCCGTTCTATCGGTGCTGCCGCTATCCACCACGACGATCTCATCCGCCCATTTCACGCTTTCCAAACAAGCGCGAATGTTCGCCTCTTCATCTTTGGTAATAATGGCCACAGAGATTTTTTCCATTTAACGGCTCTAATTTCTAATCACAGAGGATGCAGAGATATAAAATTAAAAATTAAACGCAATCTACAATAACTTGCATTTTTTTAAAATTTTTTTTCACCGTTCTCTGTGAGCTCTGTGGTGAAGGTTTCTTTTATTCTTTTTCTAACGGCAGCGCTTCGTCAATCAACATGATGGGAATGTCCTCTTCAATGCGGTAGATCAACCGACAATGATGGCATACAAGCTGATTTTCCGCTTCCCGATATTCCAATTCCCCCGTACAACCGGGATCACGAACGCATTGGGGACAAGCCAAAATGTCCAGCAGGTCTTTGCTCAACGCCATAAAATTTTCCTTTCGCCAAAAGCAGGACTCAAGGGTTCCAGGGGGCAAGGGTTCGAGTGGCTTTAAAGATTTCTACGGATATGGGTATTTCACTTGACCCCTTGAATCCTTGAACCCTCGACCCCCTTTAACTTAAATTCTACTGCCTCAAGGACTTCCTCTATTGTCAGAGAGTTCATACACTCCATTGTCGAGCATTTTTCCCTAAAACAAGGACTGCAGGCTATGGCTTTCCGCAGAACCACGTGGCCGTTTCCATAAGGTCCAGTCCTCCACGGTGCGGTCGGCCCGAAAAGAGCGATGAGAGGAGCTTTTACCGCCGCAGCCAGATGCATAGGGCCTGTGTCCGTCGTTAACACAAGGTCCGAAAGATAAAAAAGCCCGGCCAATTCTATCAGGCTGGTTTGCCCGGCAAGGTTCAAAACCTTTTGAGGATATTGAGTTTGCTCTTGGATTTTCTTCAGGGCCTCTCGGTCTTGCCCGCTTCCCGTGAGGACCACCGAAGCCTCTTTGGGCATCAGGGCGTTGGCCAGTCTGGCGAAGTTTTCCAGGGGCCATTGCTTCGTCGGCCATTTGGCCATAGGATGGATGACCACCAGGGGATGCGAGAAAAAACCATTTTCAGTTAGCAGCTTTTTGGCTTTTTCCAGGGATTCCGCCGGAACGGAATATTTTAACACGAATGGATCCACGGATACCCCTAACTGGGCGATCAGGTCCAAATACCGCTCCAAGGCATGCCTTTCGATCGGAAGCGCTCTGTATCGCTCGTTGGTGAATAGATAATTTCCTTCATCGGCAATGCCCGGTGAAGGTTTAAAACCGATCTTCCGCACCCCCCGGCTCAGAAAAACAAGAAGGCCACTTTTGAGAAGACCGTGGTTGTCGATCACCCAGTCATATTTCACACTTCTCAGTTCGTTGATGAAATTCCCTATATCTTTTAGGATGTTCCTGATTTCTCGCTTCCCCCAAAGGTGCTTCTGCCAGGATTTGCGGCGGCTGACAATAACCCGATTCAAAGCCGGGTGCCCGACAAGAAGGTCGGAAGCATCTTCTTCAACAAGCCAGTCAATTTGAGCCTGGGGATATTGATGCTTTAAGGCTTCAACCATGGGAAAAGTCTGGATCACATCTCCAATGGCACTGAGTTTAATGACCAAAATTTTTTGCGGGGGGTGGCTTTTAGACACACTCATTGCTTTCCCGAGTTGGAGACAATCCAGTTTACGGCTTCGAAGAGGTCGCTGGCAATAAGAGCAGGCGGCCTGGCCAAATTTTCTTTCCGCGCTAAAGCCTGTCTGCCGTGGCCCGTTAGAAGTAATATCCCTTGTGCACCTACCCCTTGCGCGCATTCCACGTCGGAGAAATGGTCCCCGACCATATAAGAGGCCGACAGATCCAGACCCAGATCGAAGGCCGCCCGCAGAAGAAGACCCGAAGCGGGTTTGCGGCAATTGCATACCTGCACATAAGGGGCATTTCCTTCATGGGGATGATGGGGACAGTAATAGATCCCGTCAAGATGTGCGCCTTCCTCTCGCAATTGACGGCTTAACTCGCCGTGTAATTCTTCCAAAAGCTCTTCGGGGAAAAAACCTCTTGCTACGCCGGACTGGTTCGTCACCACTACCACTTTAAATTCCCGATCATTAAGCAATTTTATCGCCGCAGCCGACCGGGGAATAAGGCGCAGCCGCTCAATTGAATCAATGTAACCCACTTCTTCACAGATAGTGCCGTCCCGATCCAAAAAAACTGCTCTATTTTTCTTCATCAAGCAACCTTTACACTGGCCAAAATTCGGAGCGAATTAAGTTATCATCAAAATCCCAAATTCCAATATCCAAATCCCAAATAAATTCAAAATTTCAACTTCTAATGACCCAAACGATTTGATTTGGAATTTCGGATTTCGTTCATTGGAATTTATTTGTAATTTGGTGCTTGGGATTTGGAATTTTTATTTGAATCTTTTCTTTTTGCATTCAATTGCCCAATTCCCAGATTTTTTTCACCTCTTCGTAGACTTCATCGACCTCTATGAGCCCCATGCATCTTCGATCTTCAGGACATTCCGCTTTTAAACAAGGGGCGCAAGGTACGGGTTTGCGAAAAACCCGGCAATCATTACCGAGAGGACCTGTTATTTTTGGATTCGTAGCGCCAAAGATAGCAATCAAGGGAACTCCCAGCGCCGCGGCTACATGCATCAGCCCCGAGTCATTGGTAATAAAAAGGCGGCAACGCGCAATCAAGGCTATGGCCTGGGCCAAGGTTGTCTTTCCGGTCAGGTCGATCAAAGGTACCCGGGCCTTCTCCCGAACCTGGACAGCAATCCATCGATCACTCCGGCTCCCAAAAATAATGATGGGTTTGGTAAGATTGCGCGCAATCCTCTCCGCCAGTTCCCCATAGCGTTCCGGGAACCATTGCTTGGCGGAACCGTAGGTGGCTCCCGGACTTATTCCAACAATCCCCTCCCTTTCTCCTATGCTTAGGGAGCTCAGCGTTCGGGCCGCTTCCTTTTGCCGCTCCTCGGATACCTTCAGCGAAGGGATGCGGCCCCCCTCCTGGAATCCGAGGGCTCGAACCAATTCCAGGTAATAATCAACCTGATGATCGCCTTTAACCTTTGAACTTAAAGTGACGGGGTTGGTAAGCAGGAGGGTTCTCCCGTCTGTATTG
>JAOUFX010000405.1 GCA_029857975.1 Deltaproteobacteria bacterium
CCTGATCCTCATCAGCCTCTCTATTTCCTTGGTGGCTCCTTCTCTTTCCCGAATTTCCAAGACTATTGAACTACGGGCGGCCGTCAAGAAAGTTTCTGCAATTTTACGCTATTATCGGAGCGAAGCCGTGCAAACAGGCAAAATCCAGCAAGTTCTCTTCGACCCGGATTTGCGGGAAGTGCGGATCCAAGCGATCGATATTCATATTCCCGAAGGCGAGAAAGAAAAACGGGAAGAGCGGCAGGAGCCTTTAAGGAAATTTCCCCTTCCCAAAGGGATCCAGATGAAGGAATTAAATTTTCCAGTCTCCCAGCATTCTGCGGATTCTCCCGCGATTGAGTTTTATCCCAATGGAGGATCGAACGGTGGATCCCTTTTACTCGATCGCCAGGGCCATAAAGGATATCGGATCAAAGTAAACTTCCTTACCGGAATGGTAGAAGTCGGGGGGGGCTAACGAATGCGCAGGACGAGCGAGCGAGGATTTACCCTGATCGAAGTCGTAGTGGCCTTGGCCATCTTGGGAGTGGGTTTGATCGTGATCATCGAGCTCTTTTCCGGTGGACTCCGCCTGGGAAGAACATCCGGAGAATATACCCAGGCCATTGGTTATGCCCGCCTAAAAATGGAGGACATCACCTTGGCCCGCCAATTGACCGAAGGCATAGAGGAAGGGGAGTTTGATAAGAATTTTCGCTGGCAATTGGAAATAAAAAAAGTAGAGGTTCTTCCCCTTGAGGAAGCGGCAGATATTGGACTTCCGATAGAATTGTACCGCATCAAGATGAACGTGCTTTGGAAGTCTGGATCTCAAGAAAGATCCGCAGTCATTGAATCATTAAAGGTGATCAAACCGCCAGACCATGAAGCCAAGACCTGAAATTTCCTTCGGCATGGCCAAATCCCGGGGGTTTACCCTGGTTGAGGTTATGATAACCTTGACGATCCTCGGGTTTATTCTCTTGATGATTTTCGGGGTCTTCCGACTGGCTCTTTCTGCCTGGGAAAAGGGGGAAAACCTAAAAGAGGATTATCAACAAGTACGTATCACTTCCCAGTTAATCTCTCGCCAGATCAAATCCATCGTTCCTTATAAAATAAAGAGCCGCAAGGCGGAAGGCAATTATATGGCTTTTGAAGGCAAGGCCCGCTCGGTTAAATTCGTATCCGCCTTGCCCCTCAAGACCAGGCAACCCCAAGGGTTCGTTTATGTCATCTACGATTTTAAAAAGAGTGAAAAGGGAGATGGGACGCTGGTTCTTTACGAGCAAAGAGTTCTCAACCGGGATTTTATGAGTGAAAACCCCAGGGAAGAATCAGGGGTTCCCCTGATTGAACACCTGGCGGAGGTCCGATTCGAATATTACCGGGAAGAAGACGCCCAGAAAAACCAGGCGGCGGAATGGGTTGAGGAATGGAATACCCGAGAAGAAAAGGATCTACCTCGAGCCATACGTATAACCCTTTTTGGCAAGAAAGGCGAGAAATCAGAGGAAAGGATTCCCTTTACCCTTTTGGCCTCTCTTCCTTCTCATCGTTATGAAGAAATTAAAACCGGGCCAATCCGGAGGATCATCCCGCCAAGATTTTCGGGATAGAGGAGAAAAAATACGGAATGGAGAAAAATAACAACTTCGGCGTGGCCAATGCCCCCTTGGGAAAAAGAAGGTATTTTTTGCCGGATCTGGATGAAAAAGGCGTGGTCCTGATTATGGTTCTTTGGATCATTGCCATTCTTTCCGTAATCGCTTTTGAATTCAGTTATGCCATGCGGACCGAGGTCAAAATTGTTAGGAATTTTCAAGAAGAACTTCAACTTTATGCCCTGGCCGAGGGAGGAGTGGAACGGTCCATTGCCGAGTTGGTTTATAAACATGATCCCCGGGTACAAATGAAAAGGAAAGCCTTGAAGTCGGAAGAATTCCCGCCGGAAAAAAAAGAATGGGTAACAGATGGCCGGGACTACCGATTGACCTTCGACCCGGGAGTTTGTTCAGTCAAGATCCTGGGGGAAGCCGGCAAGATGAATATCAACCTGGTTTCCGGAATTTTGCTGAGCAAAATCATTACCAACTTGGGAGTCGAAGGGGAGGCCAGGGACATCTTGGTTGATTCCCTTCTGGATTGGCGGGACCCCGATGATTTATACCGCCTCAACGGAGCTGAAAACGACTATTATCAATCCCTCCCCGAACCCTATGAATGCAAAAACGGGAACCTGGATTCCATAGAAGAACTCCTCCTGGTACGCGGTGTCACCCCGGAATTGTTTTACGGAAAGAAAGGCACCTTGCCAGAGGGAGAAGAAGACGAAAAAACCAATCGGATCGGGTTGAAAGATATTTTTTCGATCTATGCTCTGGGTGAGCAAGTAGATATCAATAGTGCCACCCTCCCGGTTCTAAGATTTTCTTTGGGGCTTCCCAGCGAGATGGCCCGGGCGATCATCCGGGCCCGCAAGGAAAAAGTTTTTGAGAACCAGCAGGATCTTCTCCAAAGGGTGCCTGAACTCGGACCATTCTGGGGAGAAATTGGCCGTCTCATTCTATTTCAAAGTACGAATCCTTTTTATACCATCGAAGCAAAGGCCCAAAGTAAAAATGGGAAATCGATTCGAGGATTAAAAGTAATCGTCAAGATTGACCGCCGAGAAAAAGAAAGGTATAAAATCATCCAATGGTTAGATGCATTCGTTTCTTGAAAAAGAAGTTAAAAAATAAAGAATTATCGCAAGGTTCCTATGGCAATTTTTAACTCCAGTTTAGGGATTGATTTTAAAATAAACCATCTTATTCTCACCCTGCTGAGGAAATCTTTCGGGAAGATCCGCTTGATCGACTACCGAATCTATCCGGTAGGTCCCGAGGGCCAGAAAGAGCTGCAACAAGCGCAATGGATCAGTCTGATCACTACTTTCATGGCCCAGCAAACGGTCGACAAAGAAAAGGTGTCCATTGCCATCCCCCGCGAAAAGGTAATGGTTCGCTTCCTTCGCCTTCCTCTGGCCACCCGGGAGAATTTGCGCCAAGTCCTGGAATACGAAGCGTCAAAATACATTCCCTTTGACCAAAAGGAAATTTATTTCGATTACCAGGTTCTCCGGCAAGAGAAAGATTACTTAGATTTGATCGTAGTTTTCGCCAAAAAAGAAGAAATCAATTTTTATTTATCCCTGTTGAAAAAAATTGGTATCCAACCCTTATCGGTACAAATTCCTTCCACAGCCGCCCTTAATCTCTTCTTTTACAATCGAGGCGACCAAGAGAATGAATATTCAGTGCTGCTTGATCTGAATGAACCTTTCTATGAGATGAACCTCGTTCAAAGCGGGGAATGGCAAGAGAGTTTTTACTTGCCCTTGCCACCAGATAACCAAGGAAAAACAATCCTGAACAGCATCCAACAGGCGGGATTGAATAGAGATTGGGTCTCCAAGTCAATTTTTTTTGTTTATGGAATGGACGGAGGGGAAAAGGGGCTCACCACCTTGGGCAAGGCCTTTCCAAAAGAAAGGGTTTCTTCTCCCCCTCTGAACCGCATCGCCATCGAGGCAGGAGGGTCCCCACCGGAGGCGATCTACGCTTCCGTAGGTCTTCCGCTGCAGGGGTTAACCTCAACCCGCATGGATCTCAACCTTCTACCGCTGGAGATGAGAAAGAAAGTAAGGCAGATCGGCAAGCCTCTTTTTTTAATTCTTCTTGCCTTGGCCGTGATCTTGAGTTTTACCTGGGGATGGGGGATCTATCGTCGCTACCAAAACGAGTTAAATATCCTGCGGGCGGAAGTGAAAAAAAGAAAACCCGAAGTAGAGGCGATTGAAAATTTACGCAAGCAAAGAGAAGCATTAGCCAAAGAAGTTCTGGAGCTGAAAAAGATCAGTGTCGGTGAGGTCGGTAAGGTCTCGATATTAAAAGAATTAACTCAGATCTTGCCCGCCACGGTGTGGATATGGCATTTTAAGCTATCGGGAAAAGATGTTGAGATTAGTGGGTTTGCTGATTCGGCCTCGGATTTAATCCCTCTCCTCGACCGATCTCCTCTTTTTGAGAAGGTCGAATTTTTAGCGCCCGTAACCAAGGAAAAGGAAAGAAGAACAGGCGGAGACAAAGAGAAAGAACGGTTTAAGATTAAAATGCGGTTGGAAGGACGGAGGGCGGGTT
>JAOUFX010000006.1 GCA_029857975.1 Deltaproteobacteria bacterium
AGGTGGGCACCCATTAAAAGGCCGCAATCCGCATTCTGAATTTAACCTACCGTAACAGTTTAGCCCTTTGAAAAATTTGGCTAAACTTCAATGCAAAATGCAAAAGTTAAATTGATACAACCTACCTTGTTTTGATCCCTTCTTTGTGTTATAAACATTCATTCGCTTTAGCAAACAAAATCTCTAAAAAGGAGAAAAAATCAGATGGCCTTGATCGTCCCTTTCCAGGGCATTTTATATAACCACAAAAAGGTGGGCGATATGCGCCGGGTGGTCGCTCCTCCTTACGATGTCATTTCCCCCCAGGCTCAGGATTCCTTTTACCAGCGACACCCTCAGAACGTGATCCGCCTGATCCTGAACAAGGAAACATCCGAAGATAATCCGCAGAACAACCGTTATACCCGCTCCGCAGCTCACTATCGTACCTGGCTGGAAGAGGGAATCCTGGTCCGTTCCCGGGCGCCTCAATTTTATTTTTTACAGGAAGAATTCGACGCTGCGCTCAGCCTTTCCACTGATGACGCTCTCCCGGCAACCAGGAAGATTCGCCGGGGATTCATCGGACTCATCCGCCTGGAAGAATTCGGGTCCGGCGTGGTCCTGCCCCACGAAAAAACCCAGGCTAAACCTAAAGCAGATCGTCTGGCATTGATGGAGGCTTGCCGAGCCAACTTCAGCCAGATTTTCTCGCTCTATACCGACGAAGATGGAGCTATGGCTCCCATCTATGAAAAGGTCTTCTCTTCCCCGGAAGGACCCGCCAGGGACGTCACGGACGACGACGGGATTCGCCACCGGCTCTGGATGGTCAGCGACCCGCAAATCCTCAGTAAAATAACGGAAATCATGAAGCCGAAAAAAATTTACATTGCGGATGGACATCACCGTTATGAAACCGCCCTGGCCTACCGACAACGACAGCTTGGCCGCTTTCCCAACAGCACGGGGAGAGAAAGCTATCATTTTACCATGATGTACCTGGCAGCCATGGAAGATGAGGGACTGGTGATCCTTCCTACCCACCGGGTCGTTGGGGGAGTAGAAAAATTTCAGGCTTCCAGTTTCATGGAAAAACTTAGCGCCAACTTATCCGTCGAATCCTACGCTTTCAATGCCAAGAACGAAGGGATGGTCAGGGATAAATTTCTGCGGGAACTTGCTTCCCGGTCCGATGAGGGACGGACCCTGGGAATGCTGCTGGGTGAGACCACCCAATATTTTCTTCTTTCCCTGAAAGATGGACGCTTCCTGGATGAAGCGGCTCCGGCCATGTCCCCGACTTTGAAAGACTTGGATGTGAATCTACTCCATATCCTCGTCTTTCAGAAGTTGCTGCAAATCGGCCCCCAGGATTTGGCCGCCGGCAAAAATGTGCTCTATTGCAAAGAACCCCAGGAAGCCGTCCAAGCAGTACAATCCGGTCGAGGGCAGATCGCTTTTTTCCTTAACCCCACCAAAGTGTACCAGGTCAGGGATGTGTCCCTGGCCGGGGAGACCATGCCCTCAAAATCCACTTTCTTCTACCCCAAGTTGCTCAGCGGCTTGGTCATCAATCCGCTGGAACCCGATGAAGAAATTGTCGTCGAATGAACAGGAAGAGACCCTCGATACCCTCTTCGAGGGCCGACTCAAAATCCTTCAGAAAAAAAGCGGATACCGTTTCTCCATCGACGCTCTCCTTCTATCCCATTTTACAGAGCTTCGCCCCAAAGATCGGGTTCTTGACCTGGGTACAGGCTGCGGCATTATCCCGCTGATTTTAATTTTTCGCCATAAAGTGGGAGCGGTTATTGGCGTGGAAATCCAGCCCTCCCTTGCCGACCTGGCCAGGCGGAATGCCGCGTTGAATCATTTATCTTCCCATATTGAGATCTGGGAGGAAGATCTGAAGACCTTAAAAAGGGAAAGTTTGGGGGATACTTTTGACGTGATTTTAAGCAACCCGCCCTACCGCCAAGTCGGTGCCGGCCGGATCAACCCCCGGTTGGAGAAAGCCCTGGCTCGCCATGAAATCAAGGCCACCCTGAATGATATACTCCAGGTCGCGCACCATCTCCTAAAAGAGAAGGGACGTTTGAATATGATCTACCCGGCTTCCCGGGCAGCCGATTTGATTCAAGAAATGCGCAAGTCTCCCCTGGAGCCTAAACGCCTGCAATTTATTCACTCTCATCAGAAAGACGAAGCCCGCCTGATGCTGGTGGAAGCCACCAAGGGAGGTCAAGCTCAGATCAAGGTCCTCCCACCCCTTTTCCTTTATGAATCCCCTGGGCAATACACCCCCGCAGCCCAGAAAATTTTTCGTTGATCGATCGCTCCCCCGAAGAGATAACACTTTTAATTCCCGGTTGTTTTCCAGTCAAGGATATGGTCAAAAAATCCGATATATTCAATTATTGGTTGGGCTTTAACACCTGCAGGAGGAACCCCGATGAAAAATGAACCTAAGACCAAAAAGCAGTTCACCGAAGAATTGGCGGTATTGCGCCAAAAGGTTAAAGAGCTGGAAAAATCAGAAACCGAGCACAAGCGCATGGAGGAAGCGCTGCACGAACGGGAAGAAAGATATAGAACTCTTCTGGAGACTATGGAAGAAGGCTATTTTGAGACTGACCTCCCCGGGAACTTTACTTTCGTCAATGATTCGTTGTGCCGAATGCTCGGATATTCCAAAGATGAATTGAGGGGTATGAATAACAGACAGTACATGGATAAAAATACTGCAAAAATAGTATATAAGATATTCAAGGATGTATACACCAAGGGGGAGCCTTGCCAAGTATTTAATTGGGAGATCGTTCGCAAGGATGGCGCAAAGAGATTTCATGAAAGTTCTGTTTATTTAATCCGGGATGCTCAAGGAAAGCCAATCGGGTTTCGAGGTATTGTGCGCGACATAACCGAGCGCAAATGGGTGGAGGAGGCGTTACAAAGGAGTGAGGAGGAGGCCAAGAGGTTAGCCAAAGAAAATGAAATCATGGCGGAGATTGGGCGCATCATCAGCTCGACGCTTGACATTGAGGAGGTGTATGAGCGATTCGCTGAAGAAGTACGTAAGTTAATCCAATTTGATCGCATTGGCATCAGCATTATTGATTACGAAAATAAAACCTTATACATCCCTTATTTCGCCGGCCTGGAGATGACTGGCCGCAAGCCGGGAGACATCCTTCCGTTAGCCGGGAGTACTGCGGAAAAAATTATACAGACTCGATCCAGCTTCCTCGTTAATGAAGAGAATCGGGAGAAGGTAAAAAGTCAGATTCCAACCCTTTTGTCTTATTTTAGGGCTGGATTTCAATCGATCATGATGATTCCTTTGTTCTCGAAAGATCAGGTGATTGGCCTTTTGTACTTTTTTTGCACTAAGCCAGATGCCTATACAGAGACAGATCTAAAACTTGCTGAAGGGGTTGGCACCCAGATCGCCGGCGCCATCGCCAACGCTCAGTTATTCGCAGAACGAAAACGGGCGGAGCAAGAGATCATCAAAGCCAAGGAAAACGCCGAAGCCATAAACCGGCAGTTGGCAGAAGCTGTTGAACGCGCTAACCAACTGTCCTTTGAAGCCGCGGTGGCCAATACGGCCAAGAGCGAGTTCTTGGCCAACATGAGCCATGAGATCCGCACGCCGATGAACGGGGTAATCGGCATGACCGAACTGCTTCTGGATACCGATTTGTCTCCGGAACAAAAAGAATACGTCGAAACAGTGCGCCGTTCCGCGGACGCTCTTCTAACTATCATCAATGATATCCTTGATTTTTCCAAGATCGAAGCCGGAAAGATGGACATCGAGATTATTAATTTTGATTTACGGACAACGATCGAAGACCTAACTGATTTGCTGGCGACGAAGGCTCACGAGAAAAACTTAGAATTCGCCTGCCTGGTTCATCATGATGTACCCTCGCGGCTCTGCGGCGATCCCGGCAGGATACGCCAGATTCTAACCAATCTGGCTGGGAATGCTATCAAATTTACCGAAAAAGGAGAGGTGGTCATCCGGGTCACCCTGGAAGAAGAGAAAGACGGACAGGCCACGGTGCGGTTTGCCATATCCGATACCGGCCCGGGCATTCCCCAAGACCGGATGGATCGCCTTTTTCAGTCCTTTTCGCAGGTAGATTCCTCCACAACCCGGAAGTATGGCGGAACCGGCCTGGGGCTGAGCATTTCTAAAAGACTTGCGGAATTGATGGGGGGACAGATTGGCGTTGTAAGTAAGGAGGGCAAGGGTTCCACCTTCTGGTTCACTGCTGTATTTAGCAAACAGGCGGTCGATAAAAAAAGCACTGTAGTTATCCCCGAAAATATCCGGGACAAACGAATCCTGGCTGTGGATGATAACGTTACCAACCGCCTCATCCTGCACGAACAATTGCGTTCCTGGGGTTGCCAGCACGATGAAGCGGCCAACGGAGCGGAAGCATTGGTCAAACTCCATGAGGCCGTAAATGCCCACAACCCTTTTCATATTGCCATCCTCGACATGGATATGCCGGGCATCGACGGGGCAACTCTCGGCCGCAAAATCAAAGAAAATCCGAATATTTGCCAAACCACCCTGGTCATGTTGACCTCACGGGGAAGACGCGGAGACGCCAAACAAATGCAAGAAATCGGCTTTGCCGCCTATCTCACCAAACCCATCAAGAGCTCACAACTGTACGACTGTTTGGTTATGGTAGTCGGAAGCAAGCCAGCGGCTCCTGATACTTCCCCTGTGCCCATAATCACCCGCCACTCGCTGATGGAAGAAACAGGGTCTAAAATTCGCATGCTCCTCGCCGAAGACAACATCATCAATCAGAAAGTTGCTCTGGGGGTTCTGGCCAAGATCGGCTATCGGGCCGATGTGGCCGCCAACGGCCGAGAAGTACTGACGGCGCTGGCAAAGACTCCTTATGATTTGATTTTAATGGACGTGCAGATGCCCGAAATGGATGGCTTTGAGGCCACTGCGGCGATTCGCCAAAAGGAAAGTGAGATGGGCCGACATATTCCGATTATCGCCATGACGGCTCATGCCATGAAAGGCGATCGTGAATTATGCCTTGAGAAGGGCATGGACGATTATGTATCCAAACCGATTCAACCCAAAGATCTCTCCGTAGCGATCAACCGGCAACTTGGAAATACGGTTCTTCCTCAACCGGAAGTTCCACCCGGCGATGGATCAGATGGAAAGGTGGTGTTTGACCAAAGGATTCTGTTAGATCGTCTGGATGGGGATGAAGAACTTTTTAAGGAAATCGTGAGGACTTTTCTGGATGACGCGCCACTTCAGGTTGAAAAGCTGAAACAGGCCCTGAGGGAGGAAAACTTAAGTCAGATAGAAAAAAAGGCCCATTCGCTCAAAGGGGCAGCGATGAATATCGGCGGGAATGCCCTGCAAGCCACAGCCTTGGAGGTGGAAGTTGCCGGGAAAAAAGGCGATCTGAAAAGTACCCGGGAGCTCATTCCAAAATTTGAAAAGGAGTTTGCCCGGTTGCAAAAAGCCCTGGGCAGCCTGTAAGGAATAAATCCGAAATTTATTATGATCTCATTCGTAAGACATTGGAGGAGGATTTTTCATGAAAATATTGATCGCCGAAGACGACCTCACCTCTCGCCGGATCCTCGAAGCCATACTGGCCAAATGGAATTATGAGGTGACCGCCACTGGCGACGGTCTCGAGGCCTGGCAGGCTTTGCAAACAGAAAATGCCCCCCCGATCGCCATCATCGATTGGATGATGCCGGGGATGGATGGGGTGGATTTTTGCCGCCAGATCCGCCAGACCCCCACCCTAACGCCTACCTATATCATCCTCCTTACCAGCAAGGCGCAACAGGAGGACGTCGTTGCCGGCCTCGAGGCTGGCGCGAATGACTATGTCCGCAAGCCCTTCGAGCGGGAGGAATTGCGCGCCCGTATCCAGGTCGGTGAACGGGTCGTTGAATTGCAGGCCGCCCTTGCGGACAGGGTAAAAATGTTGGAGGAAGCCATTGTAAAGATTAAAACCCTCCAGGGGCTCCTTCCCATATGTTCTTACTGCAAAAAAATCCGTAACGACCAGGACTACTGGCAGCAGATAGAAACCTACGTGGCTGAGCATACGCAAGCCGAATTCACCCACGGCATTTGCCCGGATTGCCTTGAAAAGCATATCAAGGTTCAAATGGAAACGCTGCAAAAAATGAAGGATGGGAAGAACGGCAAAATTCCTTGACAATCTGCCCTAAGAAGCCTTAAATTTTTACCATATGTGGCGACCATGATTAAAAGGATTTTATTTTGCTGCTCCCCCTCAAAGACGACAACCCCGTTTCTTCTTTCCCCTATGTAACGATCGGGATTATCCTGGCCAATGGGTTCATTTTTTTTCATCAGCTCACTATGGATTTTGCTGCCAGTCAACGCTTTGTTTTTCAATGGGGTGCTGTCCCTTATCAGCTCACCCATGGAGAGGTTATCCACCTACTCCCCACGATTCCCCTTCCCCTGACCCTATTTTCCTCCATGTTTCTTCATGGAGGGTTTTTGCACCTTTTCGGCAATATGCTTTATCTCTGGATTTTTGGCAACAACATTGAAGATGCCCTCGGACATTTTCGCTTCTTGCTCTTTTATCTGGTTTGCGGGCTCGCCGCAGGAGCGGCGCAGGTTCTTTCCGACCCGAATTCTACGGTCCCTATGATCGGCGCCAGCGGAGCCATCGGTGGCATTTTGGGAGCCTATCTGCTCCTCTTCCCGAGCGCCCGGATTCTCACCCTGATCTTTATATTCATCTTTATTAAGATTGTCCGCATACCGGCCTTGGTCGTTTTGGGATTCTGGTTCTTTATCCAGTTACTCAGCGTAGGAGGAGGAGCGATTTCCAATGTAGCTTTTTTCGCCCACATCGGCGGCTTCGTTTCCGGACTGGTGCTGGTGAAGCTGTTTCAACCCAAATCGGCGGCCAGAAGACAAAAGCGGTAATAAATTTTTGCCACAGAGGACACGGAGATCACTGAGAAGGATCAAGTAAAAATTAGGGTCTAAGGTGATCTAAAGTTATAAAAGCTTTTCATCCTTTACCCCTTATGTCTTGATTCTTTCTATATTGATAACTCTGTGGTCTCTGTGCCCTCTGTGGTTAAAAATAATTTAAACCGAATAGATTATGAGCGCTGACGTCATCTATGGAATCAATCCCGTACTCGAAGCCTTGAAGGCGGATCGGCAAATTCTGCACAAGGTCATGCTGGCTGAAGGAAGGGAGGGCCTTCCTCTCCGCACCTTGCGGCGGCTGGCTCAGGAAAAAAAGATTCCCATCCAGGTTTGCCCCAGAGAAATTTTAAATCAACTGGCCAGGACCGGCCACCATCAGGGAGTTATCGGTTGGCGATCTCAGTCGCCATATACTTCCTGGGAGGATTTATTGTCGTCGATCCGTTCAGCGCCTGACCAGGTTCGGGTTCTCATACTGGACAGTATTGAAGATCCTCAGAATTTCGGCTCGCTTATTCGGACGGCCGAAGCCTGCGGCGTAAAAGGAATCATCATTCCCAAGGACCGGGCGGTAGGTGTTACCCCCGCCGTAGTCAAAGTTTCGGCCGGCGCGGCTACGCACATCCCGGTAGTGCGGGTCACTAACTTAGCCCACACTCTGGAAGAGCTGAAAAAAGAAAATTTCTGGATCGTGGGCGCGGATGCCCGCGGAGAAAAAAGTCTTTATGAGATGAAATTTGATATGAACGTGGGCCTGGTCATCGGCAGCGAGGGGAAAGGAATTCGCCCGCTTATCCTAAAAAAATGTGACTATACCATCTCGATCCCCATGAAAGGAAAAACTTCTTCTCTGAATGCAGCCGTCGCCGGAGCCATCATCCTCTTCGAAATCCTGCGCCAACAACTTAAAAACAGAAAAACGAGTTCGGAGTAATGAGTTCGGAGTATTTAATACAAACGCAATATGTAAAGTGTCATTGCGAGGAGCGCAGCGACGAAGCAATCCCACGAAGAACGAGATTGCCGCGCCCTTCGGGCTCGCAATGACTGTAACAATATTTATTTCGTTTGTATCAGTTTTTAAGCTCCAAACTTCCAACTCCGAACTCCGAACGATTCTTTCTGCGGGCCTGGTCCCGGGCAAAGATCTTCCGCAAAAACTGGCCCGTATAAGAAGGGAGGATATTGGCTACTTCCTCGGGAGTTCCTTGGGCCAAAACCTCTCCTCCAGCGTCTCCCCCTTCGGGGCCGAGGTCGATGACGTAGTCGGCGGTCTTGATGACTTCTAAGTTATGCTCGATGACGATCACGGTGTTACCCGTGTTGGCCAGACGATTGAGGACTTCCAGCAGTTTGCGGATATCGTCGAAGTGTAAACCGGTGGTGGGTTCGTCCAGGATGTACACGGTTCTACCCGTAGATCGTTTGGAGAGTTCCCGGGAAAGTTTGACTCGCTGGGCCTCTCCACCCGAAAGGGTAGTTGCTTGCTGCCCCAGCTTGATATATCCCATGCCCACATCGGCCAAGGTCTGGAGCTTGCCGCGGATTTTGGGAATGGGCTCGAAGAACTTGAGCGCTTGGTCCACGGTCATATCCAAAACATCCCAGATGTTTTTTCCCTTGTATTGCACCTCCAGGGTTTCTCGATTATAGCGCTTCCCCCGGCAGACTTCACAGGTCACGTAAACGTCAGGCAGGAAATGCATTTCGATCTTGATAATCCCGTCGCCCCCGCAGGCTTCGCAACGCCCCCCTTTGACGTTAAAACTGTACCGCCCCGGAGTATACCCCCGGACCCGAGACTCGGGAAGCCGCGCAAAAAGTTCCCGGATGTAGGTGAAGACTCCCGTATATGTGGCGGGGTTGGAACGCGGCGTGCGCCCGATGGGAGATTGGTCGATTTCTATCACCTTGTCGACTTCCGAGATCCCCAGAAGATCTTGTATCTTGCCCGGTCTTTCTTTGGAATGGTAGATCTTTTGGGCCAGGGCCCGGTGCAGAGTATCCAAAACAAGGGTGCTCTTACCGGAGCCGGAGACTCCGGTCACACAGGTGAACAGGCCGAGGGGAAATTTTACGGTAATATCCTTGAGGTTGTTTTCGCTGGCCCGGACTAAAGTTAAAAACTTCCCTTGGGGCTTTCGGCGCGAGGCGGGAACGGGGATGCTTAGCTTCCCCGACAGGTACTTGCCCGTAAGAGAATTTTCTGCCTGCATCAATTCCTGCGGCGTGCCGGTAAATACCAATTCCCCCCCGTTGACTCCCGCTCCCGGCCCGAGATCCAGGACATAATCTGCGGCCAAGATGGTTTCTTCGTCGTGCTCCACGATTAGGATGGTATTGCCCAGGTCTCTCAGCCGCTTCAAGGTGGCCAGGAGTCTGGTATTGTCCCGCTGGTGTAAACCGATGCTCGGTTCGTCCAGGATATAGAGTACTCCGACCAAGCCCGAGCCAATCTGGGTCGCCAGGCGGATACGTTCCGATTCTCCGCCGGATAGGGTCGCGGAAGACCGGTTCAGGGTCAGGTAATCCAGGCCGACATTGACCAGGAACCCCAGACGCTCGGAGATTTCTTTCAAGATGCGGCGGCCGATTTCTCGTTCCCGCGGGGAAAGGGTCAGGTGGGAAAAAAAATCTAAGGCTTCCCGGATGGATTTTCCCGTAACCTGGTGGATGTTCAGCTCGTTGATTTTGACAAAAAGGCTTTCCTGGCGCAACCGGGCTCCCTGGCACCCCGGGCAAGCCCGAATGTTCATGTACCGTTCCATCTCTTCCCGAATGATCTCCGAGTCGGTCTCCCGGTACCTCCTTTCCAGATGGGGAATGACCCCCTCGAATTCCCGGAAGTAGAAATGCCGCCGGTCATCCCGCTCGCTATAGAATTTGATCTGTTCTCCGTTGGACCCATGCAGAATGACCTGCTGCACTTGCGGAGAAAGGGTCTGGAAAGGGGCATAAAGGTCAATCCGGTAATGTTCGGCCAGAGAATCGAGCATCTGGTGGAAAGGCATGGAACTGCGCCCCTGCCAGGGAATGACCGCCCCCTCCCGGATGGAAAGGTTCGGGTTAGGTACGATCAGGTCCGGGGCGAAATACATCATCGTTCCCAGGCCATCGCATTGGGGGCAGGCTCCATAGGGGTTATTGAAGGAGAACATGCGGGGACTGATCTCAGGAAGGCTCACCCCGCAATCGACGCAGGCGAATCTTTCGCTGAAGACCAGTTCTTCTCCCCCGACAATCTCCACCTTGGCGATCCCTTCCGAGAGGCCGAGAGCCGTAGCCAGCGAATCCGCCAGACGTTTCTCCGCTTTTTCTTTGACCACCAGCCGGTCCACCAGGACCTCGAGGGTATGCTTTTTATTTTTGTCCAGGATGATCTCTTCGCTCAGATCCCGGATGATTCCATCCACTTTGACCCGGGCAAAACCGCTCTTGCGCAGGTGCTCAAATTCTTTGCGATATTCCCCTTTTCGCCCCCGAATGACGGGAGAAAGAATTTGTAACCGGGTGCCGGGTGCCAGGGCCATGACCTGGTCCACAATCTGCTGGACGGTCTGGGACTTGATCTCTTGGCCGCACTGGGGGCAGTGGGGTTTGCCGATACGGGCAAAGAACAGGCGCAAGTAATCGTGGATCTCGGTGATCGTTCCCACGGTGGAGCGGGGATTCTTGGAAGTTGTCTTCTGCTCGATAGAAATAGCCGGAGAAAGCCCCTCGATGGATTCCACGTCGGGCTTCTCCATCTGTTCCAGAAACTGCCGGGCGTAGGCGGAAAGGGATTCCACGTAACGCCGCTGGCCCTCGGCATAGAGGGTGTCAAAGGCCAGGGAAGATTTCCCCGAACCCGAGAGGCCGGTGATCACCACCAACTGGTTGCGGGGAATTTCCACATGGATGTTTTTCAGGTTATGTTCGCGGGCGCCGCGAATGATGATCTTTTCGGTAGCCATGGGCAAAGAACTTTTTTTTATTGGGACGTAGATTTTCGCCGCTATCCGCGGAAAAAAATATTTTAAAAATCCTGCTCATCTGCGTTTATCAGCGTCCAAAAAATCTCTGATGCTTTAAATTTATTGTATAGGAAATTGCTTTTTGGACACGGATGTACACCGATTATAAGGATAAACTAAAAAGAAAATAATTATCTGCGGTTATCTGCGTAAATCTGCGTCCTATTAAATTTATTTTTCTTCATTTTGACTATTGGTTTTTAGATTTTGCGCTTTACGTTTTTTAGCAGCCATTTGGGCGGCCAATTGGATGGCTGCTTGCATAGAACGGGCATTGGCCCTATTTTGTCCGGCAATATCATAGGCCACGCCATGATCCACCGAGGTGCGAATAAAAGGGAGACCCAGGGTGATGTTTACAGCGTCTTCGAAATGGAGAAGTTTCAGGGGAATCAAGCCGTGGTCATGGTACATGCAGACCACGGCATCGAACTCACCCTGTTTCGCCCGGTAAAAAAGAGTATCCGCCGGCCAGGGGCCGGAAACGAAAAGACCCTTTTGAGAAACCTGGCGAACAGCCTGGGAGATGATTAATTCTTCTTCCCCGAAAAGTCCGTTCTCCCCCGCATGGGGGTTAAGGCCCGCCACAGCGATCCGCGGGTGGGTTACCTCAAAGTAATCCTGTAACCCCTGGTTGGTGATTTCGATGACGGAACAGATTCTTTCCGCTCGTACCAGACCGGATACCTCACGCAAAGGAAGATGAGTGGTCACCAAAGCCACTTTCAACCGTTGGCCGGCAAGCATCATGACAAATTCCTCGGTCCCGGAAGCTTCGGCCAGATATTCGGTATGACCGCGAAAGGAAATTCCTATCCTGGAAATCGCTTCCTTGCTCACAGGGGCAGTCACGATTGCCTGCACCTTTCCGGTCACGGCCAAATGCGCTGCTTTTTCCACATAAGCGAAAGCGGCGCGGGAACTTTCCTGGAAGGGAATCTCCGCGGGAGACTTCTTCCCCGAAAACCTGGAAAGAGAAAGGACTGGCACCGATTCCGGTTGAAAGTTTCGGAATCCTTCGGCAACCTCCACTACCTTGAGCTTTAAATTTAAGGCCTGCGCGGTGCGGGTCAGAATATTGAAGTCTCCGAGAACCAGAGGTACGCAAACTCTTTGATGAGAGAGCCGGGCGAAGGCCTTGAGGACTACTTCTGGACCGATTCCCCGCGGATCCCCCATGGTGATGGCGATTTTAGGTTTCAGGTCTTTTTTTTTGAAAGCCATAAGAATTCATGGGATGCTGATCAACGGCGATGGTCAGGATTGAAATTTAGAATTTTTCCTTTTTTAGAGCTTGATTTCGATGTAGGCTTTGTCCTTCAGGGTCTTCATCCATTCTTTGAATTTTTGCTCGGATTCCTCCAATAATTTGGCCTCGCGAATCTTGTTCTGGACCTCGGCAAATGCCCTGGGTTCCCCGCCCTTGCGTTCCAGCACCCGCAGGATATGAAACCCATCCGGTCCTCGGACCAGATCACTCACTTCCCCCACTTTCAGGGGAAAAGCTGCTTTTTCCAGCTCGGGGACCAATTCTTTTTCCTTGAAAAAGCCAAGGACTCCCCCTTCCTTGGCTCCTGGCCCCCGGGAATGCGCCCTGGCCAGTTGAGCAAAATCTTCGCCTGCTCGGATCCTTTCCAGAAGAGTCTCAGCTTTTTTACGGATGGCCTTGATTTGTTCCTCCGTTGCCCCCGGAGGCACGGGAAGAAAGGTCTGTTGCACCTTGACTTCCAAGGGGTCAGTGTAGTCTTTTATATTTTCCTGATAAATCTTACGCAGGTCTTCCTCTTTTAAAACAATCTTTGATCGAATCTCCCGGTTGACCAGGCGCATTTTTCCCAGATCCTCGCGGATATGACGCCGGTAGACGGAATAGGTCATTCCTTCCTTGGCCAGAGCCATCTTCATCTCGTTCTCGGTCAGACGATTTTCCTTCATAATTCCCTCGATGGCCGAGTCCACATCCCTATCCGAGACCTCCACCTTCCTGTTCTTAATTTCCTGCTCCAAAAGCTTGTTCTCGATCAGCTGATTCAGGATTTCTTCCCGGGCTTTCTTCAGTTTCTCCTCCCGCTCCGAAGGAAGGGTGGATTCTTTCACCTGGTAGAAGAAACGCGCCCCGGCTTCCTCCAATTCTGACAAGGTTATAACTTCGTTGTTGACCAGGGCCACAATCCGCTCCACAACCTCACCCCGGGAGCTTACGGGGGAAAGGGAGCATAGCCCAACCAGCAGATAAATTATAATTTTCATAAGCTCAAACCAGCACCGCCTCTACCCAAGAGGATCATTGAGAAATTTGCCATGCGCATTTTATATATTTTGGGGCATCGGTTTCGAATTTCGTGTTGCGAATTTATCGCCAGGGACCTAGATAATGAATGTTAACACTTCAAAGGATCTCCAGCAATAATTTTTTGGTTTCTTCCAGCATTCCTTTCCATCCTTTTTCGACTGGACGGAGCTTCAGGCGTTGATCTGGAGTAAATTCTCTCTTCCCTCTCCCCTGGGCCACGGCAGTCACCAGCCGCTTGGGATCAACGGGGGAATTGGGGTCGAAGGTAAGGATAACCCTTTCTTTCTCTGCCGATACCCGGCGGATCTTTCCTTTCTTCAAAAGCAGTTTCAAATTCATGACCTCCAGCAGATTTTCTAAGACTTGAGGAAGGAAACCGTAACGATCCCGCAGCTCTTCTCCGATTTCCTGTACCTCTTCTTGGGTCTTGGCCATAGAAAAACGCCGGTAAAATACAAGCCGCTGGTTAATATCCTCGACATAATCGCCGGGGATCAGTGCCGGGATCGGCAAGTCAATCTCCGGTTCGACCTCCACAACTACTTCTTCTCCCTTCAATTCCTGGACTGCCTGTTCCAGGATTTGCAGGTACATGTCAAAGCCCACCGCGACGACATGGCCGGATTGAGCATCTCCCAAAAGTGCCCCCGCGCCCCGAATTTCCAAGTCATGCATGGCCAGCTTCAGCCCGGAACCCAACTCGGTCACTTCCTGAAGGGCTTCCAGCCGCTTACGAGCATCAGATCCCATTGAGGCCAAACCGGGAACTAAAAGATAGGCATGGGCCCTTTCTTTTGACCTTCCTACCCGACCCCGCAGCTGGTACATTTGGGCCAATCCCAATTTATCCGCCCGGTTAATGATAATCGTATTGGCTGCAGGAAAGTCCAGGCCGGATTCAATAATGGTGGTGGTCAGTAGCAGATCGACCTCTTTGCGGACAAAGGCCAGCATGACTCTTTCCAGGTCCCGCTCGGCCATTTGGCCGTGGGCAATGGCCAGGTGAGCTTCTGGTACCAGCCTGCGCAGTAATTTCTCCATGGCGGGGATGGACCGCACCCGGTTGTGGACAAAGAAGATCTGTCCACCACGGCGGAGTTCGCGGCGAATGGCATCGCGGATTACTTCTTCATCAAATTCAGTTACATAGGTACGAATGGCCAGTCGATCTTCCGGCGGAGTCTCGATTACGCTCAGGTCACGAATACTCCCCAAGGACATTTGCAGCGTCCGGGGAATGGGGGTAGCGGTCAACGTCAGGACGTCCAAGTTGGACCGTATGTGCTTGAGTTTCTCTTTATGCCTAACGCCGAAGCGGTGCTCTTCATCGATGACTAACAGGCCCAAATCTTTGAAGGATACATCCCGCTGCACCAGGCGATGCGTGCCGATGACCAAGTCCACTTTTCCTTTGGCCAGGTCTTCCAAGATTTGTTTTTGTTCAGCCCGGGACCGAAAACGACTGAGCATTTCCACCCGGAAAGGATAAGGGGTAAAACGACTGGAGAACGTCTGGAAGTGCTGTTGGGCGAGAACGGTCGTGGGAACCAGCACCGCGACTTGTTTCCCATCCATTATGGCTCTGAAGGCAGCCCGGAGGGCCACTTCGGTTTTTCCGAAGCCAACGTCTCCGCAGACCAAACGGTCCATGGGCTTTTCCCTGTCCATGTCGCCCTGGACATCTTCAATGGCCTGCATTTGATCGGGAGTCTCTTCGTATTCGAAGGATGCCTCGAACTCTCTAAAAAATTCATCGGGAGAGGCGAAGGCGTGTCCTTTGACCACAGCCCTGGCGGCATAGAGCTTGACCAGATCTTCGGCCAGTTCTCGCAAGGAATGTTTGACCCGTTGTTTCGCTTTCTCCCAAGAAGTGCCCCCGAGTTTATCCACTCGCGGCCCATCTTCTCCGCTGCCTACATATTTATGCACCAGATTCAGGCGGTAGACGGGAAGATAAAGTTTATCACCGCCCTGGTATTCGATGAGGAGAAAATCATGTTCTTCCTCTCCCAAAATGAGCTTCATCAGACCGCGATAGATTCCGATTCCATGATCCATATGGACGACATAATCGTCCACGGCAAGCTCGCTAAAAGCGGTCAGAGCATGATCCTTGCGAGGAACGGCCGGGCGTTTTCTCGGGCGTTTGTCGCCAAACAGTTCACTCTCCGTAATGAGCATCAACCCGGCTTGCGGGAATACAAAGCCCCGGGAAAGGTCTCCGATCAACAGGGTAACATTCCATCCTGCAGAATCGACAGGAGTCCAGGAGAAGAAGGGTTTGCTCAGGGTCTGTACGCTCAGAGCATGCCGGGTGAGCATTTCCTCCAGTCGCTGGGCGGAGCGCATACCGGAACTGGTCAGAAGGGTGACCACCCCTTTTTCTGCCCCGGAACGAATGCGTTGGGCCAGCACCTGCAAAATTCCTTCTTCCGACTTGGAAGCAAGGAGCTCGGACCGTAGACGTTCATTCGATTCTGTCTCCAGGCGTAAAACCGCCGTGGCCTGTTCTTTTTCCCCTATTTCCAAACCTTGAAAAGCGACCCGCGAAAATGCTCCGCTCATATCTGCAAACTCTTCCTGGGACAGGAAAAGTTCTTCCGGTTTCGGCCAGAATTCCCTCCGGGCCAAAGCATGCTGCCAATATTCCCGGCCCTCTTCCCAGAAGCGAGCCAATTCTTCCTCCAGCTCGGGTGGTTCTTCAAGAAAAATTACCGCTTGCGGGGGGAGGTAATCGAAGAAAGTCTCCAGCGCGGGATAAAAAAGAGGCTGGTAAGATTCCACGGCTGGAAAGGGAATACCTTGTTGGATCTTTTCCCGAAGCCCTTTGGCCGATTCCTGTAGAGCGGGGTTATCGGCAAAGACAGCGCTGAGCTTGCCAGCGGCATGGTCGATGAATTCTTGAAAAAACAAAACCTCCTTTACCGGCAGGATCAGGGCCCGCTCCAAGGCTTCCGAAGAACGCTGGCTGTCCGGATCAAAGGCCCGAATCGATTCTATGTTATCCCCTGACAATTCCACTCGCAGGGGTGACCGGGCAGAAGGGGAAAAGACATCCACCAGATGTCCCCGTACGGCAAACTCCCCCTTGGCCGAGACCAGGCTGACGCGGGAGTAGCCCATCCCTTCCAGCCGGGCAATCAATTCTTCCCGCAAAAATTCCTGTCCGGGCGATAATAAAAAAGAAAAGCGGTGAAGAACTTCTCGCGGAGGTACGCGGGAAAGCACTGCGGCCAAAGAAGCGACAATGACTCGCGGGCCAGGATCGGCCAGGAGACGATTTCTCACCTTCCATCGTTGCCCCATGACCTCGGATGGCGGTGAGATTTTCTCGAAAGGTTTCAGATCCCAGCTCGGATAATGGATCACCTCCTGGGCGGGTTCGACGAAAAAGAGAAGCTCTTGGAAGAAGCGCTCTGCTTGCTCCTCGTCGGCGGTGATGACCACAAGGGGATAATGGGCCTGGCGGGCGATCTGGGAGAGAGCGTAGGCCGCCGAGGAGCCTTTCAGGCCATGGATGCGTAAAAGGGGGTCTCTTTTTTCGATAAAAGCAACAACAGGATGGAAGGGAGAGTTTTTATCCGTCTGCGGAATCATGGCCATCGCTTCTTTCCAGGCGCCATCATCCTTTTGATCGCTTTGCGGCCGGAATGCGGCTCACGGCGGCGTCAGCGCTGGGAGCCATTGACCTAAGATTTGGTTCAGGAATTCGAAAGAATTGGTCAGCAAGAGGATACCCACAATGACCAATAGGACTCCGCCTACCTTGTTGAATACTCCAAGGTACCTGCGGGCTTTCTGGAAGACGCTCAGGAAGGAATTCAGCGCCAAAGAACAGGCGAAAAAAGGAAGCCCTAACCCTAAAGAATAGAAAATCAGGAGTAAAATCCCCGAGCGCATGTCCTCGGCCGTGCTGGCATAAAGCAGGATGGAGGAGAGGATCGGTCCGACACAGGGGGTCCAGCCAGCAGCGAAGGTCACGCCAACCAGGAAGGAACCTACGTACCCCAAAGGTTTGGCGCGGAGATGCACTTTCTTCTCCTGCTGCAAAAAAGCCCAAGAGAAGACCCCGCTGATGAAAGTCCGA
>JAOUFX010000406.1 GCA_029857975.1 Deltaproteobacteria bacterium
CCCGGAATGACCGGCTTGAGCATCCTGCCGGAGATCGCCAGGGGGGCGGGGGTCGACTTCCCGAATTTGGTGGAGCGAATCCTCCTGGGGGCACGCTTGAAAATTCCGGTAAAAAGGCTGCAATGAAAGATAGGCTGGAAGGCCTTGGAAAAGTGAAGGGATGGCTCGCCACAATCGAATCAGAGCAAAGCAGAAAATACGCCGATTCCAGGGGGAAAATACCGGGCAGCTCTGGGGCTGGGCCGGAAGAATCGGTAAGGCGGCTCTTAGCCTCATTATGTTGGCCAGCCTTACGATGCTGGGCTTCACGGCCTACCAGTATTTTCAGCGCACTGCGGGCCTGAAGGTAGGAGAAATCAAGATCATGGGTTGCGTGAACGTCACCGAAACCGAGTTGTTGAATCTATCCCGGATAGACTTCAGAGCCAGCCTGATGAACTTGGACTTAAAAGAAGTCAGCAATCGGTTGGCTCGGCACCCCTGGGTGGAAAAGGCCACCGTGCGACGAGATTGGTCCAGAATGGCTTTGATTATCGAAGTTCAAGAAAGAGTCCCCCTGGCCCTTATCCTCTTGAATGACCTATACCTGCTCGACCGGCACGGGGAAGTTTTTAAAAAAGCAGGGCCCAAAGACCGGATAGATTTACCGGTTTTCACGGGGCTGCAATACCGACAGGTTAAAGCACGGGATAAAGAAGCTATGAGCTTGATCCTCCAGGGGTTGGAACTTCTGGAATTGCTCGGGAAGCGGAAAATCTTGACCCTCCGGCAAGTTTCCGAAATCCACCTCAGCAAAAAAGACGGGCTCACGCTTTTTACCTTAGATAAAGGAATGCTTATCCGCCTGGGTTGGGGAAAGCTTTCTGAAAAAATAGGTCTCCTGGAAAGGGTTTTACCGGACTTACAGCAGAAATCCAAGGATGTGGAGTACGTGGATCTTAATTATCCCCGGAAAGTCGTGGTTAAAATGAAAGAGCGGGAAAAAGAGAAGGAAAAGGAAGCGGTGAACAGATCCTGGCGAAGGGGGACCCCCCATGGGTAAGAAAGGCAAGAGGGAAAATATTGTTGTCGGCTTAGATATAGGCACCACGAAGATCTGCGCCATCGTGGCGGAAGTGAGCGATGGGGGTGTGGACATCGTGGGCATCGGCACCCATCCTTCCAAAGGGCTGCGCAAAGGGGTGGTGATCAACATTGATGCTACAATGGAGTCGATCCGCAAAGCCGTGGAAGAAGCGGAGTTGATGGCTGGTGTGGAGATTAATTCGGTTTATTGCGGGATCGCGGGTAGCCATATCCGGGGATTCAACAGTCACGGGATCGTAGCCGTCAAAAATCGGGAAGTTTCGGAAAGCGATATGAAACGGGTCATCGACGCGGCCCGGGCCGTGGCCATCCCCATGGATCGAGAAATCATCCATGTCCTGCCCCAGGAGTTCATCGTGGACGAACAGGATGGAATTATGGAACCCTTGGGGATGTCCGGCGTGCGTTTGGAAGCCAAGGTGCATATCGTCACCGGCGCCGTGACCTCGGCTCAAAATATCATTCGCTGCTGCAACCGGACGGGTCTGGAAGTGAATGACATCGTCTTGGAACAGTTGGCCGCCAGCGAAGCGGTACTCGTGCCGGATGAAAAAGAGCTGGGGGTTGCTCTGGCGGATATCGGAGGGGGGACCACGGATTTAGTTGTTTTCTCCCAGGGAGCGGTCCGGCAGACCGCCGTTTTCGGCCTGGGAGGCAACCACTTGACCAATGACATCGCCGTGGGCCTGCGGACGCCGCTGGTGGAGTCAGAAAAGATCAAAACAAAATATGGTTGCGCTCTGACTTCCATGGTGAAAAAGGAGGAAATGATCGAAGTCCCCAGCGTGGGGGGTAGGCGGGCACGAGTGCTATCCAGGCAGATTTTAGCCGAAATCATCGAGCCGAGGATGGAGGAAATTTTTACGCTGGTCCATCGGGAAATCCTCAAGTCCGGCTATGAAAACCTCATTCCCTCTGGGGTGGTGCTCACGGGAGGAACGGCCTCCTTGGAAGGATTGCCGGAACTCGTTGAACAGATTTTTAACCTTCCGGTTCGCCGGGGATATCCTTCGGGAATCGGAGGCCTGATGGATGTAGTGAACAATCCCATGTATGCAACGGGCGTGGGTCTGGTTTTATACGGCCGACGCCATCGTTCCGAGGGGCGTTTCAAAAGCAGCGACCGCAATCTTTTTGGAAAAGTAGCCCAGCGCATGAAACGCTGGTTCAGCGATTTTTTTTGAGAAGGGTTCAAGGGGTCAAGGATTCTCGGGGTCAAGTGAAAAAAAAGACTCTGGAACCCTTGAACCCTCGAATCCTTGAAACCTTATTCAGTTTCTATTTTTTTTAAGGAGGTGGGGGGATGTTTGAACTGGAAGAAAGCAAGAATACCGGGGCCAACTTGAAGGTAGTGGGAATCGGTGGCGGAGGGTGCAACGCCGTCAACACCATGATCCTATCCAGCCTGAACGGGGTGGAATTCATCGGAGCCAACACCGATGCTCAGGCTTTGGCTGCGTGCCACGCGCCCATGAAAATTCAGTTGGGAGCGAAGTTGACCAAGGGTTTAGGGGCAGGGGCCAACCCGGAGATCGGTAAAAATGCTACTTTAGAAGATAGAGACCGAATCCGGGAGATCCTGACGGGTGCCGACATGGTCTTCATCACTGCCGGGTTAGGAGGGGGCACGGGAACAGGCGGGGGACCGATTCTCGCCTCCATCGCCAAAGAGGCAGGGGCGCTCACGGTCGCTGTGGTCACCAAACCGTTCCTGTTCGAAGGCAGAAAAAGGCAACGGCAAGCAGAAGAAGGTTTGAAGGAGTTGCGCAAATATGTGGATACGTTGATTACCATTCCCAACCAGCGATTGCTGAATATTGCCGGACGGGATATGTGCTTGCTGGAAACATTCCGCAAAGCGGATGAAGTTCTCCTGCAAGCGGTCAAGGGAATATCGGACCTCATTACAGTCCACGGGTTGATAAACTTGGATTTTGCCGATGTGCGCACGGTCATGTCTGAAATGGGCCTGGCCTTGATGGGGACGGGGGCAGCGAGCGGAGAGAATCGTGCCATCGAAGCCGCCCAGCGGGCCATCTCCAGCCCCCTTTTGGAAGACATCACCATCGCGGGTGCACGGGGCATCTTGATCAATGTTACCGGGGGGCCGGACCTGACCCTCTATGAGGTGAACGAGGCATCTACCCTCGTGCAGGAAGAGGCCCACGAAGATGCCAACATCATATTCGGAGCCGTGATTGATGAGGACCTGCGGGAGGAGATGCGGGTTACGGTGATTGCCACCGGATTCGGGAAGGCCGACGAAGTTGAAGAGCGCATTCCCGAGTCTCGGACGGCCTCTCCTGAACCAGAGAAGACGGTAGTTAGCTTCAACCGCAAGGACAAGGAGAGCAACCGGGATATCCCGACCTTCATTCGGCAGGAGAAGAGCGTCGAGAGCAAAGAGAAACCGGTACGATCCTTTCGAGGCCGCATCCTATCCAATTTAATAGAGGATGAATACGATATCCCCACTTTTTTAAGAAAACAGGCAGACTGAATAAGCGGTCAGCAATCAGCGATCAGCGGTCAGGGAAGAAAACCGAGGCTGAAAGCTGACTGCTGATGGCCGAAGGCTTTCTTTGGTGAAGCGTGTCCAGCAAACTGATGGCCAAAGCGAAGAAGCTTCTTTCCGAAGAACGAATCATCCTTCCATCCGGGCGGCCGTCCTTTCCCGATAGCCTTGGGGAAAAGTTATCCATAGCTTTGGCCTATCCCCATCGTTATTACACGGCCATGTCCAACTTAGGGTTTCAGACCGTTTACCGGCTCTTCAACGAACAGCCCCGCACGATGTGCCAGCGGGTTTTTTTGCCCGATCCCGAAGATATTGCCGAATATCGACGGACGGAAACACCGCTCTTTTCACTGGAATCTCAGCGGCCGGTGCGCGCCTTTGATATCCTGGCCTTTTCCATCTCTTACGAGAATGATTATCCCCACCTCCTCCAGATGATGGAATTGGCCAGGATTCCTTTGCGCAGCCGGGAACGAACAGAAGCTGATCCGCTGGTTATGGCGGGGGGAGCAACGATATTGATGAATCCCGAACCGCTGGCGG
>JAOUFX010000007.1 GCA_029857975.1 Deltaproteobacteria bacterium
GTCCTAATTTAATAGCCTGGACCATCGAAGAAAAATCATCGTCCAGGAGCACCAAGGCTGAAGCCTCGCGGGCCACATCCGTTCCTCGGCCCCCCATGGCGATGCCGATGTGGGCTGATTTCAATGCCGGGGCATCATTCACCCCATCCCCGGTCATGGCCACGATTTCTCCATTGGCCTTCAGGGCGTTTACCAGCCGAAGTTTCTGCTCGGGCACAACGCGGGCAAAAATGTTTACGGTTTTCACCCGGTTTTGTAATTCGGCGTCGTCCATCCTGTCCAGTTCAGGCCCGGTGATCACCTGGTCCGCCGGCATCAGACCTATTTGCCGGGCGATGTTCTGGGCTGTGCCGGGGTAGTCCCCTGTGATCATGGCTACTCTCATCCCGGCGGTATAACATACCTGAATGGCGCTGGCCACCGACGGGCGCAGCGGGTCATCTAAACCCACGAGTCCCAAGAACTCAAATTTAAAATCGTGTTGCTCGCCGGGTAAGGGGGCTTTTTGAAAGTGGGCTTTGGCTATACCGATAATGCGCAGGCCATCGTTCGCCATGGCCTGGACGTTGTGGGATAGGGCTTCGCTTTGGGCCGCGTCCATATGGCACAAATCGGCAATCGCCTCAGGGGCCCCCTTGGCAGCAACCACGTACCTGTCCTGGTCAGGGGTTTTATGAACGTGAGATAAGGCCAGCAGGTTTTCGGACAGGGGGTACTCCTGGATCATGGTCCAGTCATCATGAAGGTGTTCGGTGCGGTTGAGAGTGTAATATCCCAATTGCCTGATAGCCTTTTCCATGGGATCAAAAGGATTCCTCTCGCTGGCCAGAATGCTGAATTCGAGAACCTCGTGAAAATTTTCTGGTAGAGGCCGGTCGGGCTGTTGGCTTACATCATAAACCTCATCTTGGGCAAAAATCTTCCGTACCACCATACGGTTTTGGGTTAGCGTACCTGTTTTGTCCACACAAAGCACAGTAGCGGAACCGAGGGTCTCCACCGTGGGTACGCGGCGGGTAAGCACCCTTTTCCGGGATATACGCCAGGCGCCCAGGGCAAGGAAGATGGTCAAGACAACTGGAAATTCTTCCGGCAGCATGGCCATGGCCATGGTAATTCCGGCTAAAAGCCCACCGAGCCAATCGTTGCGGGTGGATCCATACACGATGATCACCAGGGTGCAAAGGGACAATCCCACAATAGCCAGAATGCGAACCAAATGCCGGGTTTCTCTTTGGATGAAGGTTTCTTCCGGCACCACTTTTTGTAAAGCCTTGCCGATTTTGCCGATTTCCGTTTGGATGCCAACGGCCATCACGCGGGCGATACCCTGGCCCTTTACAATCAGGGTGCCGGAAAAGACCAAAGGGAGATCATCACCTCCGGGGCGGCTCATCGGGGCAGATCCACCCCAGGCAACTTTGCGGACAGGTACCGATTCACCGGTCAACAGGGACTCATCAACCAAAATATTCCTGCACCAGAGGAGCACGGCATCGGCAGGGACGCGGTCGCCTTCGTTTAAAACGAGAATATCGCTGCGCACCACTTCCCGGCCGGGAATTCTTTTTTGTTGGCCTTCGCGGATAACCAGTGCCCGCGGGCTGGTAAGATCCCGTAGAGCCTCCAGGGCGCGTTCGGTTTTTCGGTCCTGGTAGATGGTAATGCCCATGACGACGAAGACAAAGCCGAGCAACATCAGGGCTTCCCGCACATCTCCCAATAAAAGGTAAATTGCCCCACAGGCGACCAGCAGGAGGAACATGGGCTCACGGACCACTTCGAGCACGATGGCCAAGATGGACCGCCGCTTGGTGGAAGGGAGTTCGTTATATCCTTCTTTTTGCAGTTGATCGGTAGCTTCGGCCTCGGTAAGGCCGGAGATGGAATGAAGGTCAAATTCTTTCATGGTTTAAAAACCGCTCCATTTAGGTTTTAGGACCATCCGCCGGATACACCTTGAATTTGAGGTGTATGTTATAATAGCTAAATCTGTTGCTCAAGGGATTTTTTAAGAAATCTTTATCAGTGAGAAAAATTGAAAAGTGCTTTTTTATTAACGGTTTTGGGAATAGATCTGCTATAATAGTAAAAAAGGAACCTGCCGTAAGTTCCCATACAGGGGGTTAAGATGTTTCAAATTACTGAGAAAGCAACGGAAAAGATTAAAGAGTATTTTAAGGACAAGGAGACGATCCCTTCGATTCGGATCATCATGTCCCAGGGGGGGTGATCGGGGCCCTCTTTGGGCATGGCTCTGGATGAGCCAAGAGAAGATGATGAGATTTTTCAAGAGAGCGGAATCACCTACGCGATTAACAAGCAGTTATATGAACAGGTCAAGCCGATTCAGGTAGACTATGTTGATACGGCCAGAGGAGCCGGCTATCGCATTTCCGCCAACCTGGCAAAAACCTGCGGCTCTTGTAGCTGTTAGCCCAAGGAAGAAGAGATCTAATTCTGCCAGAACCTACTGCAAGGACATAGTGGCCCGGTAAGGCCGAAAGCGGGTCATGGCATCGAAGGCATCGGGGACAGAAATGATTCTGGCCTCCAAAGGAGGTAACTCGGTTTCCTTTCAATTGGCTTCTTCTTTCTCCTGGGCGGAGGATGACTGGGCTTCTCTATCCATGGCCTTTTTAACCCGGTAGTACGAGGTGATCATGATGAAAATTCCTATGATGATAAAGGCTACGCTGATCGGCCTGGTGAAGAAAATCGTAGGATCTCCATGGGAAATAATGAGGGACCGGCGTAGATTCTGTTCCACCATGGGGCCGAGAATGATGGAAAGAAGGATAGGAGATCCGGGATAGCCATAATAGTTCATGAAATAGGCGATGATCCCGATAATAAGAGAGACGCCCACGTCGAAAAAGCTGAAGCGCATGGCATAAGAACCAACGACACAAAGCAAAAAGATAATCGGCGTCAGAATTCTTCGATCGATATTGATCATCCGGGCAAAAAACTGTGCTCCCCCAAGCCCCACAAACAGCATCACAAATTGGGCTAAAATCATCGCCGCAAAGATGGGGTAAACGACCTGCGGATGATCCCTGAACAACATGGGGCCAGGTTGAAAGTTATGGATCGTAAGAGCTCCCATCAAAACAGCGGTCACCGCATCCCCGGGAACTCCTAAAGTTAACATGGGAACCATGGCTCCGCCGGCACATGCATTGTTCCCGCTTTCGGGGGCAGCCACGCCTTCAAGAATTCCGGTCCCGAATCTTTCCGGGTGTTTGGATGATCGTTTGGCCTCACCATAGGAGACAAAGGCCGCTATATCCGTGCCGGTGCCGGGAACTGCTCCGATGAATACGCCGAACAGGGAAGATTTCAACATGGTTGGGATGACGCTTTTGATCTCAGACAGCTTGGGGATTAAATTTTTTAATTCGGTTTTAACCGCGGGCAGGATGAGGATCTTCTCAATGCCCTGGAAAACTTGGGAATAACCAAACAGACCGATCAGAGCAGGGATCAAGGTGATTCCTCCCAGAAGCTCCATGGAACCAAAGGTGAAACGGGGGGCGCCGGAGAGGGGATCAAAACCAACCAGCGGCAGCATAAGCCCGAAGATCCCTGAAATCAAACCCTTGAGGATCGATTTTCCGGAGACGGTAATGATGATTCCCAGTCCAAAAAAAGCCAGGGAGAAGAATTCGGGAGGCCCGAATTCCAGAGCCACCTTGGCAATCTGGGGAGATGCGAAAGTCATAATCAGTGCCCCAATCGTTCCCCCGAACCAAGAAGCGATGACCGCCATACCCATGGCCTTGCCCGCTTGCCCCTTTTTATTCATCGTATAACCATCCAGGAGCGTCGCCGCGCCCGCTGGCGTCCCGGGAATACCGATCAAGATGGATGAAATGCACGCCCCATAGATCCCACCGGTAAAAAGGCCAACCAGCATGACTAAGCCTTGAACGGGGTCCAAACCGAAGGTGAAGGGAATTAAAAGAGCCACCCCCATGGTGGCCGTAAGGCCTGGTAAAGCGCCGACGATGATTCCCGAAGTCACACCGATAAAGACAAAAAGAAGGTTGACCGGATTGAGCATGACCTTACCGAACCCGGCCAGGAGAAGATTCCAATCCATGCTTTTCACTCTCTTCTTTTACTTTTAAATCAACCACCCCTCAGGCAAAGGAATAACCAGAAAATATCTAAATATAGCCCAGACGATTAGCGAAGCGGCCATAGAGGCACCGATCCGTAAAATAATCCCTTTTTGCTTCAACAGGGTCATCAAGACGAAAAGGAAGACGAAGGTGGAAGTTGCAAATCCCAGCACATTGGTTAAAAAAAGATAACCGATACAAATCGCAATCGAGACCAATACCCGCAAAAATCCCCTGGGGTCGATGCTATCCTCTTTCTTTAAGCACCTTCCCAGGAAGGCATTCACGATTAAGCCTAAGGCTAAAAGCATCATGATGCCGGCCAGAATGCGGGGGAAGAGATCGGGTCCGTAAACGTGGACCGTCAAATCCCTGTACTTTCCCGCATACCAGAAGAGCCATACGCTCAAGATCAGCAACCCTACTCCCACCCCTATATCCACTCTCTTCATCATTCACCTCTTGCTTGCTCCCAGGGGCGGCAATGATCCTGCCGCCCCTGACTGAGCCTTATTTCTCCTTCAGCAATCCCACAGCTTCCAGCGCAGGTCGGTGCAATTCTTCCATCTCAGCCAAAAAAGCTCCCAAGGCTTTGGAGTCCAGATAAACGGTCGCTAACCCTAGATCATAAGCCAATTTTTGGAACTCCGGATCATCAAAACACTTCTTAAAGCCCGCGATCAAGACCTTCATGCGATCCGCCGGGACTCCTTTGGGAGCTCCCAACGCCCGCCAGTCATAGATAATTTTGGCATTGGGATAACCGGCCTCAGCAATGGTGGGAACATCGGGGTAGAGCCAGTGCCGCTTCGTGTCTTCATGGTAGAGGACCTTGACCATCTTGCCGCGGTAAAGCTGCAAAACTTCACTGATGGTCGTAACGGCCACCGTCACATGTCCCCCCACAACCGCCGTCCGGGCTGGAGCGGATCCATCAAAGGGCACATGAACGAATTTTACCTTCTCCCTCAAGCCCAGGGAAGCAAGAGAGAGGTGCTGCACGCTTCCCGCTCCGGCGTGACCCGCCGTCACCACTCCAGGATTTTTCTTGGCAAACTCAATTAAATCTTTCAAAGTCTGAAACTTGGAATTAAAAGCAACACTTGCCGCTGCCCCTTCCCGGTTGATTAATTGAATGAGGCTATAATCTTTGTACGAAAGATTGGCCAGCCCCATCATGCGGTAGTTGCTCAAATGAAAAGTGATGACTCCCGCCGTGTAACCATCCGGAGCAGCCGTAGCCACGGACCCCATACCAACGGCTCCCAAACCTCCGGTCTTATTGACGACGTTCACATTTACGCCAAAGTACTTCTTGGCATTTTTCACCAGGGTCCTGGCGATCGTATCCGTTCCCCCCCCAGCCGCCCAGGGAACAATTAAGGTAATGTCTTTAGAAGGAAATTGCTGAGCCGACCCATACGTGCCGGCCACGCCGATGGAAAGCACGGCAACGATTACAATGAATCCAATTTTTTTCATCATCGCTAAATCTCCTTTCTTTTGAGATTAAAAAAACCGGGTTTTTCTTGAATCTGCGCATCACCTCCTTCTCCGCCAGCCGGTAAATGGCCGGGACAGGCATCCTTTCCGCGGATGAGTTCATTCTTTACCCCGTTCTTTTAGCACCTGCGTTAATTTCTGCACGTGATCTTCCCGGGGAGGGCAGAAGATATCGATCCCCTTGAATCCGGTCTTCGTGGTTCCTCCATGGGGTACATTGGGCGGGTGAATGCAGACATCCCCCGTCTTCATCAAGAATTTTTCGTCGCCGCAGATGTGTTCTTCTTGCCCTTCTAAGATGATCAGAATCTGTTCCGAAGGGTGGCTGTGCACGGGAAAGGCACAGCCTGGCGGATTTTCGATAAAGCTCACCAGGAGGTTCGTACCCAAGAGAAGCCGACTCTTTGATTCTTCGGTCAGGGGAACCAGCGGTAAGCTGGCAATGCGGTGGAGATACTTAGATTCTTTTTCACTCATATTCATTTTCCTCCTCTTTCCAGAAAAACCAAGGGCCCCATGATGGCTTCTGTCTTATTGCTTCCAATGGCGAAGCAGATTGCGCAGAGAATAACCGATCATGATCAATCCGGCCAAGGGAATGCATAAATACCAAATGTGTCTGGGCAATTCGAGAATGGGGGAACGGTCGTGAGCAGAAATCATCAGGATGGACCCGTAATAAGTCATCACGGCCAAGAAGAATATGGAGAGGATTTCCACAAATATTCCCAGCATTCTTCCAGTTGTTTTCCCTTTTAGTTTATTGGGAAGCCACTGGACGGAGAAATGTTCGTTGTCGCGCCATAAAGCGGCTGTCCCCACGAAAATCATCCAGGCAAAGGACCATTCGACAATTTCATCGGACCATCCCAGGGAGGTAAGGGGAACAAATCTGACGAAAACAACAGCCGAAAGAAGAAAAAGCAAGGCCACGAAGTTCCAGAGGGTAATCTTTTTCAGTACCTTTCCCAATACTCGATCGAAGGGAATAAGATAATTTTTCATTTCCATCCCAGTCCCAATCCTTCCTTCACGGGCCCATCAAAAGATTCGGAAGCCAGAGAGTAAAACCCGGAAGGAAGGTCATGATCAATAGAACGATGAAAATGCCCAGCAGGTAAGGCCACATTTCCGCGCTGAGCGGACCAATGGGAACCCCGCTGATACTCGACACCGCATACAAGCACATCCCCACCGGAGGAGTCAAGAGGCCCAGCATAGAGCAAAGAGTCATGATGACCCCGAAATAGACGGGGTCGATGTTATAACGCTCAATCAGGGGCATAAAGATGGGAATGGTGATGACCAAAACGGCAATCCCTTCCAGAAAACAACCCAGGACCAAGAGAATAAAAATAATGATCAGGAGTAAACCCCAGCGATCCAAAGCCAGGGCGGTAAGGCCATTGATGAGTTCTTCGGGAACCCGCTGGTGGATTATAAACCAGCCGAAGAAACCAGCAACCGCAATGATAAACATAACCCGAATGGTATGCAACAGGGTGTCCCAGAAGATCCTGGGCAAATCCTTAATTTTCAATTCCCGGTAGACTACCAACCCGAGAAAAATAGCATACACGGAAGCCACCACGGCGGCCTCGGTCGGGGTGAAAATTCCGCCCAGAATCCCGCCGACGATGATCACCGGTGTGCCGAGAGCTAAAGCAGCCTCTTTGAAACTTTGCATCATTTCCTTAAGCGAAGCCTTGGGCTCCTTGGGATATTTGCGGGCCCTGGACACAAAGAAGACGCCAATCATCATGGCGAGTCCCATCAGCACCCCGGGAATACAGCCGGCCAGAAAGAGCTTCCCCACGGAAACCCCGGTAATGCTGCCGTAGATGACAAAAGGAATGCTCGGAGGAATCACCGGCCCGATGGTGGCGGAGGCAGCCGTAATGGCGGCGCTGAATCGGGGAGAATAGCCACCTTTTTTCATGGCCTCAATCTCAATCAAACCCAACCCGGCAGCGTCGGCTACGGCGGCTCCGGACATGCCGGAGAAGATCATGCTGGCCACCACGTTCACATGACCCAAGCCTCCCCGGAAGTGGCCCACGAGGGCCAGAGCAAACCGGAAGACCCGCTGGGTGATCCCTCCCGAATTCATGAGATTGCCGGCCAGAATGAAAAAGGGGATGGCGAGAAGAGTGAAGGCCGTCGTGGAAGAATACATGCGTTGGGCCACCATGGTGAGGACAAATTCTTGTCCCTTAAAGATGAACGCCAAAACGGCCGTGAGTCCCATGGCAACGGCAACAGGGACCCCGAGCATCATAAGACCCACCAAGGTCCCGAAAATGATCAGGGTCAACATAGTCTCACCACCCCATTTCCCGGGGCAACATTTTATCTGGCATCTTCAACCATTTTCATAAATTTTTTCACATTGTCCTCGCCGGCATACTTTCCGATCCGTTCATAGGCCGGACCCATTACCGAGCGGAACTTGGAGATGTCCGGTGTGGTGACCACCATCCCTTTTTCCTTCAACTTGGCCACCAAATCTTTTTCTTCATCCTGGATGGCCTTGCGGAAATAATTCCCTGCTCTTTTACTCTCCTCCCGGACGATCTTCTGCTGCTGGGAGGTCAGTTTTTCCCAGGTCTTCAGGCTCATCACATGGACCATGGAGTTATACACATGGCGGGTCAAGGCCAGATATTTTTGGACTTCATAAATTTTGAAATGGTAGATAACCGCCAGCGGGTTTTCCTGGCCATCCACCACTCCCTGTTTGAGAGCCATATACAATTCAGGAAAGGCAATCTTGGTCACCACCGCCCCGCAGGCCTCCATGGCCGCCTGCAGCTGAATTTCCGGGGGGACGCGAATTTTCAATCCTTTCACGTCCTCCGGGGAATTTACCGGCCGGACGTTGTTGGTGATATTCCGGAACCCCCATTCCCAGTTGGAGAGAAATACCAGGTTTTCCTTTTTCAGGGTCGGGGCTACCCATTTCATAAAGGGCCCATCCAGCACCTTGTAGGCATGATCGTAGCTGTCGTAAGCAAAGGGTAGCATGACTACGGCAAAGGCTTTCACGTACTTGTCCAGAGCTCCCTGAGTTGGAAGGCTCATGTCAATGACTCCGAGTTTGTTCTGCTCCAGAACCTCGGGCGGTGAGCCCAGTTGGTTGGCCGGGTAGATCTTGGTGGTAATTTTTCCCTTGGTGCGCTTCTGGACGGCATCCGCAAACATCACGGCGGCTTTGTGTCCCGGATGGGTCTCCGCGGCATAATGGCCAAACTTCAATTCCAGCGCTTTGGTAGGTCCGCCCCAAAATAAGATAAAAGCCAGGGCGATGAATCCGACGGCAGCAGTTTTGAATCTCATGTTTGTTCCTCCTTGCTAATTTTATAATTTTGTCCCTCTATCACGGGGACATCCACCCGCCTGTTTTTACCGGTCCGGTTACCTTCATCTTCCTTTCATCTGCCTCGGTACGTTTGTTCATTGCAAATCGGCCATGGCTACGGCATCCATATCGGTAAACGTTTGATTTTCTCCGAGCATTCCCCAAATAAACGAGTAATGGGACGTTCCGACTCCGGCATGGATCGACCAACTGGGAGAGATCACCGCTTCTTCATTACGGATCACCATATGCCTTGTTTTATCCGGTTCTCCCATAAAATGGAAAAGGACCGCATCCTGCGGTAAGTTGCAGTAGAAATAAACTTCCATCCGCCTTTCATGAGTATGACAGGGCATGCTATTCCAGACACTACCCGGCGCCAGCCTGGTCATCCCCATGACCAATTGGCAACTTTTTACCCCTTGGGGATGAATGTATTTATGGATTGTTCTTGCGTTCGCCTCCTGCGGTGAACCCAAGCGAGTCGTTTCCAGGTTGCCCATCTCGATCTTTTCCGTGGGGTAATTTTTATGGGCGGGCCCACTGTTAAAATATAAATGGGCCGGGTTTCGGCTATCGGGGCTGGCGAAGATAATCTCTTTGGCTCCCATCCCGATATAGATTCCCTCTCCGGTGTTCAAAGTATATTTTTCGCCATCTACGGTGATGAATCCTTGGGGGCCTACGTTGATGACACCCATTTCTCTTCTGGCGAGGAAAAATTCGGCTCTTATTTCTTGGCTGACTTCCAGGGTCACGGGTTGATTCGGACAGACTCCGCCGACGATCATCCGATCAAAATGGCTATACACCAGCCTCATTTCCCCAGGGACAAATAAATTCTGAATGAGGAATTCCTTGCGAATCTTTTCCGTGGTATACGTTGCAAAATCCTTTGGATGAGTTGGATATCTGATCTCCATCATTGGGATACCTCCTTATGCGGCAGCCTTCTCGATCCCGGACCTGCTTTTTCAGGCCGGCCAACTTTCCGCTGTTCCTCCTCCCCCTTCCCGGAACCCCATTTTATGGGAAATTTTTAACGCGGTTTCCACGACCTTCTTCCTGAGAATTTCTTGGACAATCTTTTTAGAGAGTCGAATAGTTGGCCCCGAAATGCTGAGGGCCGCAATCACATGGCCCAGGTCATTGCGAATGGGGGCGGCGACACATTCTACGTCCTCTTCATGTTCCCGGCGATCCTGGGCATACCCTCTCCTGCGGACCCCCTGCAGTTCCTCGATGAATCGCTTCTTCGATGTGATGGTATTTTTGGTGAAGGGCGTAAACCGGATTCCATCGATGATCTTGGATCGTTCATCTTCCGGCAGGTAGGCCAGCAAAACTTTGCCCAGGCCGGTGCAGTATACCGGGGCCCTCTGGCCGATCTTGGAGATAACCCCCAGGGTTCGAGGGGAATCGATCTTATCCAGGTAGAGGATCTCCGTTCCACTTAGGATAGCCAGGTGAACCGTCTCCTGGACCTTCAGGGCCAGGTCGGACATGATCGGCCTGGATATTTGGACAAAATCCGCCCGCCGCAGGTAAGCGCTCCCAACCTCAAAAGCCCCCACGCCCAGGGAATATGTTCCGTTTTTTTCATCTTTTTCTACTAAGCCGCTCTTTTCCAGGGAGAGAAGGATACGGTAGGTGGTGCTGCGATCGAGGTGCAGTTGTTGGGCGAGCTCGCTGATCTTAAAGGTTTCTTTTTCCCGGGAAAAGGATTTTAAAATTTTGCAGGCCCGAAGAATGGAGTTAATGAGGTAGCGGTCTTTCATGTTGCTTCCATTTCATTATTACAATAAATGCTTAAATAACAAAACTCGCCAAACCTGTCAATATTTTTTTCTAGATTTCCAGAGATTACGTTTGGGGCCTTATCACGCAGCCGTTGGGAGAACATCGGGGCAATCCCGGTAACTGCCTTGACTTAACCTTCCCGATTTCATACAATCCTGCGAGGTAGAGGGTTCTTCGATAAAATCCTTATCCAAAAACTAAAAAATTAACCTGGTCTCGTCAGGCAGGATGCCGAAAGGAGAAGAAGATGAGAGAGATCGGTCCCTATTATGAGACGCTCGCCGTCAAACTAGGCCAAAGGGGCTCCCCGAATCTGGATCCCATTTATTTAGAGCTTGCGGAGAAGATGAGTGCTAAGGAATCAAAGTATATACCCCTTATTTTGGCTAAACTGGCCACTCCCGAACAGGCTAGGGTAATCCGCGAGCTACCCGCTCCGCCTGAAGAGATCGCCGGGAGATTACACATGGATAAGGCTCTCGTCGAAAAGCATCTAAAAGAAATGATGGAGAAGGGCTTCGTAGTAATCACCAAGCATGGGGCCCGCATGGTGCGCAATACCTTACAACTCCACGATTCGGCTACCAACAATCCCAAATATGAAAAGCTCCTCGGGGAGGAGTACCTTGACCTCTGGGCAGCCTACCAGCTGGAAGAGCATTACCCCGCTCTAATAGACACCCTGATCGGGGCGGATCGGGGATTCGCTTATTCCCGGATCCTCCCGCGCTGGAAATCGATCCAAGATGTACCGGGCGTCCTCCCCTGTGAGGATATCCGGGAAATCATGAAGTCTCAAGAAGTAATTGCCCTGGTTCCCTGCCCCTGCAAAAAAGCATTCCAGAAGCGCCCCTGCGGCGTACGGGATGAGACCTGCATCAATGTAGGCCGGACGGCCCTGTATAACTTGAACCGCGGCGTAGGCCGGCGGGTGACCCCCGAAGAGGCGATTGCCTTTTGTGACCGTACCGATGAGGAACCTTTTGTCCACATCGCGATTAACCAGAAAACGGTCAACATGCTGGTCTGCAACTGCCACTGGTGCTGCTGTGAGCTCATTCTGCCACTCCTCCGGCAGAGCAAATATCCCCTGTGGAAGGGGCTGGCCAAGAGCCGCTTTGAGGCCACGGTGAACGTGGAAAAATGCCGGGCTTGCGGCAAATGCCAACAAAGATGCCAGTTTGAGGCGGCTCAGATGAAAGATGACCCCGTGTCTGGTCAGAAAAAGGGCTCTGTTGATATTGAGCAATGCATGGGCTGCGGCTGCTGTGTAGTTACCTGCCCGGCCGGCGCGAGGCAGATGAAACTGGTTCGCTCGCCGGAGCATATCCCCGATGCGGGGCCTGTAGTCTATTGACTTTGCTGCGATTACTCTCTCCCGAACAGGAATTTACGATATGCCGGCTTTTCATTGTCCTCTGGGTGCGGTTTACTACGATGACGAGCCCTGCATTGATTGTGGTCTTTGTCAGGCCCGGACGGAGCCGGAAATGGTTGCGGCCTCTAAGAAAATGCGGGAGTACATCCGTGCCCACGCCGCAAGGAAAAACCGGAGCCAGAAGATAGCGGTCTGCGGGAAAGGGGGGACCGGTAAAAGTACTCTGGTGGCTTTGCTGGCCAATGTCCTACGTCAGGAAGGCTATACAGTGCTGGTGATAGATGGTGACGAATCCAACCCGGGGCTCCCGCGGCTTCTGGGATTAGGCGCCCCGGCCATACCCCTTATTTCCCTGCTGGAAAGGTTCTCTCGGGGGGATAGGAAGCCGGATGCCTCCTGGCTTGAGGCCGCCAGGATTTCCCCGGAAAGCATCCCCCGCGAATTTATCGCGAGCGCTTCCCGGTTGAAATTGCTGACCGTCGGCAAAATCATCGACCCCTTTCAGGGCTGTGCCTGCGAGATGGCCGACTTGGCCCGGGATTTCGTGCAAAAAGTAAACCTGGGAAATAAAGAAATCATGCTGATTGATATGGAAGCCGGGATCGAAAGCTTTGGCCGGGGGGTCGAAAGAGGTGTCGATACTGTTCTCGTTATCATCGAGCCTTCTTTCGATTCGCTGGCGTTAGTGGAAAAAATCCGCTATATGGCGGAAGGCATCGGAATTTCGACCATTCGTGCCATCCTGAATAAAATCCCTTCGGCGGCAATAGAGGCCAAGCTGAGAAATGAGCTGGAGAAGAAACAGGTAAAAGTGGCCGGCACCGTTTATCTTGACCCTCAGATCAGCCAGGCCGGGTTTGCTGGCAAAAAACTGCCGGCCAATACGGGCACCGATGCCCAGGCAAAGAAAATCGCCACCGCCATATTGTCCGGACAGGAATAGGCTGAGCCCGGGCTTTTCAATCGGGTATCCATCCGAGTGAATAGGACCTAAGAAACTACGCGGTAGTGTTGGAGCACGGCCGGATCTATGTCCAGGCCCAGGCCGGGGCCTTCGGGGAGAGAGATATATCCTTTTTCTGGCTTGGGGGGCTGTTTGAAAACGCTGGCCTCCAGATTCACATAATAATACTCCACCAACTCGGCCCAGGGGGTGGTGGCAACCAGATGAGCCGTGGCCAACAGACCGGGGCCGAAATAAGGGGAATGGGGAGCAACCTTCACGTTATATGTCTCGGCCAGAACGGCGACTTTTCGCCACTCACTGATGCCGCCCACTTTGGTCACGCTGGGCTGGATATAGGTGGCTGCCCCCGCCTCGACCATGGCCTTGAATTGATACGCCGTGCAGGCATTCTCGCCGGCGGCGATGGGGGTGGCACTCAGATAACCCAGTCGGGCGAGGCTCTGAAAATCCTCGGGGGGAAAGATAGGCTCTTCCAACCAGTGGAGATGGTAGGGAACAAACTGTTGAGCCATCTCCAGGGCTTTCTCCGGGGACCAAGCGCAATTAATGTCCATCATCAGCCGGGTATCTTGGCCAACAACCTGGCGGACAGTCTTCAGGCTTTCCACGTCGACCTGGTGGATTTTGATCATGTCATACCCTGCCCGGTGGGCATGTAAGGCTGCCGCCTCCAGTTTATCCAGGTCATCGTAGCGCAGCAGGCTGGCATAGGCCGGGACCTTCATATCCTTGACCCCGCCCAACAGCCGATACAGCGGAAGGCCGGCGCACTTTCCCGCTATATCCCAAAGGGCGATATCCACCCCGCTGATGGCAAAGGTGGTAATACCGTACCGCCCATAGAGATGGGTCTGGCGGTACATTTGATCCTGCAAGGATGCAATATTCGTCGGATCTTCCCCAATGATCATGGGCTTCAAAACATGGTTGACAACGGCTGCGGTGGCATGAGGGACGCCATATCCGAAAGCATCCCCGTATCCTGTAACTCCTTCATCCGTCTTGATCTCTACAATGATGTGGTAAAACTCTCTTGATTTCCAGGGAAAGGGGAAGTCGACTTCTTTCACGGGTATGGCCAGCAAATGGGCTTGAACATCAGTAATCTTCATGGATTTCGGCCTCCTTATTAACGACTATGATTTGAGCCACTTCGCCAGATTTCTATTCTACTCTAAAGCGATGCCCGTCCTCACTGGGGGTCCCCGCTTGCGGTCCCGATCGGGATGTCCAGCCGAAGAACAACCCCCAAGACAATCCGGAGGACTGTTGCGGGCAACTCCGCCCGATTCCACGTTCTATAATTAGCGCCACTCGAAGAGATCGGGCCGATACGCGGAGGGGTCTGAATACTCGACAAACTCCAAGTAATTGCCCTCCGGATCCAGGGAATAGAGGGCGAAGACTCCCGGCCGGACTTCTACCGGCTCATCGCTCAGCAGTCTTACTCCGTGCGCTTTCAAACGCTTCACCACATCTTGCATTTCGGCTATGACGAAGGTGAGATAGGCAAGGCCGTGCCGTTCATAGACCCATCCCGGAACGGGCTGCGGTGTTGGCGCGTCCTGGTTCGGCTGGACCAGCTTGATCCGCTCCCCGTACGGCGTCTGCAATCGGACGATCCGATACCCGTGGGGCGTCGCCCCGAAACGCGCGCTCAACTCCGGCGTGGTCTTGGCATCACCCACCAATTTGAGACCTAAGACACCGGTGTAAAACTCGAGCATAGCTTCGATATTGTTACACACGATCCCGGGCTCCAACGGTACCGTCATCTTTAGTGACCAGGGCTGATGGGCAGCTGAATTAGGCGCCATGATTACCCCTCCGAATGTTTCAATCCTCCTCCCAGCCGAAGTTCGGAATGGGATGCGGCAGAGGCGGGAGGTCCCAGCTTCCCGTGGCCAGCGGTCGAATATCGGGATCAATCCTTACGTCGAGCACCGTCGGTCGATTGGAGGCAATGGCCGCTTCCAGTTGGCCTGCCAGGTCTGCCGGTTTCTCAACCATCCAGCCCTCCGCACCCATGGAACGCCCCATGGCCGCGTAATCCGCGCTGAAGGGCTTGCCGGTCTTGGCCTTGAACATGGTGGCCAGTTCACGACCTTTTCCGAAGTAGCCGAGTTGCTGGTCGCGGATGACGGCAAAGCCGCAGTTGTTCCACACGATCCAGACCACGGGAATATCGTACTCCACCGCAGTGAGCACGGCGCTGGCGTTCATGACGAAACCGCCGTCACCGCAGACCGTCACCACTGGCCGGTCAGGCGCCGCAAGTTTCGCTCCCAGAGGACCGGCAACCCCGAAGCCCATCGAGGCGTACCCCCAGGTCTGGAGCAGCGTCCGGGTCTTCCACGGTTCGTATTCCGCCACCATCCAGTTATGGTGCACGCCGACATCGACCAGTACGATGCCGTCCTCCGGGACGACCTTACGGACATCCGCGACGACGCGTTCGGGACGAACCGGCACGGCATCGGAAGTTCGCGGGGGCTTGGTGGCCTCATCCCATTTCTTCCTCCAGCCTTCGATGCGCCTAAGCCAAGCCTCCCGCCGATGACTACGATCGGTTCGGTGCGCAAGCATCTGCTCGAGAGCGAGCCGCACGTCGGCGATGATCCCGATCGCCGGCTGGAAGTTGCGGCCAATCTCGTTCGCATCGATGTCGACGTGAATCAGCTTGGTGGGCGGAATGCTGTAGGTGAGCCCGGGCAGCCAGGCGCTGGTCGCGCGGTCGTCAAAGCGGGTACCGAGCGCCAGGATGACGTCGGCGTTGCGGCAAGCGGCGTTGGCCATGTAGGGACCGTTCCGTCCGGTTACTCCCAGGCTGAGCGGATGGCGGGCATCGAACACGCCTTTGCCGAAGGGTGTCGTCGCTACCGGAATCGACATCGCCTCCGCGTACGCCAAGAGCGCCGGCTCGGCATTGCTGAGCTCGACCCCATGCCCCGCAACGATTACCGGACGTTCGGCTTCCGCCAGGAGGCGAACCGCTTCGGTGATGGCCCGAGGATCCCCGGCCGGCCGCGACCATCCCGCCTCTGGCCAATGGTCTTCCCGCTGGGCAGCCTTCTCATCGACCGGCTCCACGAAGACGTTCAGCGGCACGTCAATATGCACCGGTCCCGGCCGACCGTTGGTCATGAGGGTAAACGCCTGGCGGAGGGCAAGTGGAAGCATCTCAGGACGCGTGGGCTGGAAGCTCCGCTTCACGTAGGGACGCAAGACATTGACAAAGTCGCCCTGGAAATACCGGCCGGTCTCCTGGAATGGGCCACGGTTCCACTGGCCGGTCGGCACATTCCCAGTGATGTTGAGCATCGCGGAGGAGTCAGCGAATGCCGCTGCGACTGCGACTACGATGTTCGCTGAGCCTGGACCGCAGGACGTATAAGTAGCAACAGGCTTCTGGGCGATGCGGAAGTAGGCATCGGCCATGAATGCCGCGACTGATTCGTGGTGCACGGAGATCGTTGTTATCTCGTCCTGGCGATCATAGAGGCCATCCAGCAGGCCTAGAATGCCGTGGCCGCACAATCCGAAGATGTAGGGAACCTTTTGCTGAATCAGGAAGTCCGCAATGTATGCCGCCCCTTTCGATGTCGGCTGGACGCGGGCCGGCTGCCTTAGATTCTCGCTCACGGGCGATCTCCTTTCAGTAAGCGGCGTAAGATCTGGTGTAAGGATGCTCATGGCAATCCTTTAAATTGGTCTTTTATCCTTATGAATGAGGTGGCCCCCTTTGTCAAGACAAAAAATTAGGATCAAAACATCCGGGTCGGACCAGGCTCAGTAACGGATATTGCCAAAGGATAGGCTGAAAAAAACTCGTTCTTGAACCTTTGAACGGAATTTTTGAACCCCAAATCATCCTTCTGAGACGATAGAAATGCAAAAATGAAACGGTGCTATTTTCCCGGTTGTACCATGAAACATTTTATGGGATGATTTGGGCCATGAAAAAGAGGTCGTCGACCTTTCTGACTACGTGACCCGAAAGAACATCAACATCGATGGGGGATTTTGTGAGCAGATGGAAACCGGAAAGTACTGAAATGGTCTTGATTGGACCAGATAGGCATTGATTGGGGGAGGTAGAAAATGGCTTATGTGAAAACAGACGATGGGATTAAGATTTACTATGAAGAATGCGGTAAAGGGACTCCTCTCGTGCTGGCCTACGGCATCGGCGGGAATACCGACATGTGGGACGTCAAC
>JAOUFX010000008.1 GCA_029857975.1 Deltaproteobacteria bacterium
TACGCCTCTCTCCTCAGGTTTTGCGCGCCTGGCATCTGGATCTTTTTACTTTGCCATCCCAATTTTGACTTTTTACGAGATCATCAAACTGGTTGGCCAAAAAAAATTAAAAAGATCCAAGAGGAAGATTAGAAATCCCTGAATAGAGAGGATATTCCCAGCGATTTACCCAGGAGGGTCAATTCTTTTACCGTGTTGGGGGGCAGCGGGATACCCTCCCGCAGGAAGCGGATTTCGGTGCGGTACTCCGGCTCCCCCGGCATGAGAATTTCAGCAGAATTCTTTGCTTTTCCGCTCTCTTTGATACTTTGGATATAGCGGTCCATATTCTGCTTAAATTCTTCCCCCCCCAGAAAACAATCGGGGTCCAGGGCCATAAAGGAATGGCAGGTTCCCTGAATGCCGCTTTTGTCTTCTTCGTACAGGCTTTTGATATTCCGGGTCCATTTACCCCCGGTTAAAATGGCGGTAAGGATCTCATGAGCCAGAACCATCCCGTAGCCCTTGTGTTCGGCAATCGGGGTTAGAGATCCCCCACCTTCATATCCTTCATATGGATCGTCGGTCGTGAGACCGTTTTTGTCAATAGCCCACCCCAGAGGAATTTTTTCTCCCTTTTTGCGGCAAAGAATCAGTTTCCCGGAAGAGACCACGCTGCAAGAAAGGTCCAAAACCACCGGCGGATATTGCCCCGCGGGAAAGGCATAAGACAGCGGGTTGTTTCCGACGATCCGTTCCCGCCCGCCCCAGGGGGCCATCATCGGGGCGGAATTGGAAACGATATAACCGATAAAATTTTTCTTTAAAGCCATCATGGAAAAAAGCCCGGCCACCCCGAAATGTCCGCTGTCCTTCACCGAGACCCATCCGATGCCGTATTCCTCCGCCTTTTTGATAGCTCTTTCCATACAGCGGTAGGCCACAATGTGTCCCATGGAACCATGAGCTTCCACGAAGGCGGTGGGCCCTTTTTCTTTGACCGCCGTAAGCTGGCATTTTGCCCGTACGTACCCCTTCTGCAGTCTCTGGATATAGATCGGAAGCCGGGTCACACCGTGGGTTTCAACACCACGGAGATCGGAACGAACCAGAAGGTCCGCGACAATCTCTGCCTCTTCGGGGTCCACGCCGGCTTTGATATAGGCTTGTTGACAAAAATTCTTTAAATCTTCGAATTGAACTCTTAGGGTTTTATCTTTCTCCATAGCCCGCCCCTTCAGATTTTGTTCTTTGTTTTGGTTTTTTTCCTGACACCGAAACTCACACCGACACTGGCACTGACTTTATCATCCCCCGGCTGCGGGTGCGAAAATAAATACCTCATCGCCATCTGCCAGCCGGGTAGAAGGGTTGGCCTGGTGCCCGTTTACTAAGATCATTTTTTCAACCTCAGGTGCAATTTTTATTTTATCACAAAGTAGGCCTACGGTCGCATCCGGGTCAAGCTCCAGTTTGAAATTCTCTTTTTCCACCGGGGAATACTTGGCCAAATAGCCAAAGAGCTGGACGTCGATGATCATAGGCTAAGCCATGGTCGGATAAATTTAATAGGACGCAGATTTACGCGGATAACCGCAGATAATTATTTTCTTTTTAATTTATCCTGATAATCTGTACTACTAATCTTCAGACTCTTTAAATTTTGTTAAGAAAAAAGAATGAATCTCACAGAGATCGCAGGGAACGCAGAGAAAGAATTTAGAAATTTATTTTAAAAGATTTAATGACTCTCTGCGGGCTCTGCGAGATTTATATTTTTTGGTTGCGGCTCTGGCGCGCTGTGTACATCCGTGTCCAAAAAGGAATTTTCTATACATTCGAGATAAGGTGGAAAAAATTTCGAAAAAACATGAATTTCTTTTCCACTTCTGCTAGGATCATCAGAAATAATTCTTGTCTAAATCTAATAATATTGATGCCTTAGCGCGATATATAAAATTGGCTTATTTTTTGCTCAACTAAATAAATTTGGAAAACCCCCCTAAGAACCGGCCTACAAGGGAGGGAATGATAGCTGTATCCATGTAGCTTGAAGAGTCAAAGCTTTAATTGTCGAGGTTCGAAAATGGGCAAAGAGGAGCTGATTGAATTGATCAAGAGACTTCTAAAAACGGATATTGATTTGAAATTCCTTTTAAAGCTGGACCAGGCAGAGCTGGAAATACTATTGGTCCAGATAAGACACAGGATTGGTCAAGACGAAAATAAATCTATTTAATCCAGATACCCGAAAAGGGACCCTGAAATTGGGATAATTTTTTAGAAAATTTTTAGCGAATTTAACCTATCAGCCTGTTTGCGCGTTGACAATTGTTAAGCTCAGATCACTCCTTGTTCCTGTAGAGCCGTTATCTCTTCTTCCGCATAACCCAAGAGGCGAGTCAATATTTCGTGATTGTGCTCTCCCAACATCGGTGGTGGGTTCTGAATGCCGATGGCGCTCTCGGAGAAGGTCGCCGGCGGCCCTACCACTTTCACTTTTCCGTAATGAAGATGTTCCACCTCTCGCACCAGCCCGAGGTGTAGCACTTGCGGGTCGCTGAAGACCCGGTCGAAGGTGTTGATCGGCCCGCAGGGAATCCCGGCTTGATCGAATAAAGGGATCCATTCATCCACCGTTTTCTCAGCAATCTTCCGGTCGATGATTTCGTTGAGCGCCTGCCGGTTCTCGATGCGCTTGGAATTATGCGCAAACCGGGGATCATCGCTTAATTCATCCGTTCCCAGAAGACGGCAAAAAGATTTCCACATTCGCTCATTGATTACCCCGAAGATCAGGTATTCGTCTTTGGCCCGATGCGCTTCATAAGGCGTAATGTTGGGATGGGCACTACCCCATCGCCGCGGAACGATTCCGCCGATTAAATAATTTGAGCCGATATTAATCAAGGTGGCCACTTGCATAGCCAAAAGGTTGATCGAAATCCTCTGCCCCTTTCCGGTCTGTTCCCGGAGATATAAGGCCGAAGCAATGGCGCCAAAAGAATAAAGGCCGGTGAGAACATCAATTAAGGGTACTCCAATTTTTACCGGTTCTCCCTCCGGCTCTCCGGTAATGGACATCAACCCCCCGATGGCCGAGACAATGACATCCACACCCGGTTTGTCCCGGTAGGGGCCGTCCGTCCCATACCCGGTCATATCGCAGTAAACCAGCCTGGGATTGATTTTTTGTAAGTCTTCGTAGCCGATTCCCAGTTCATCCATGGTTCCAGGCCGGAAATTCTCCACGACCACATCCGCCTGTTTTACCAGGTCCTTAAAAATCTCCAGGGCCTGAGGGCGCTTAAAATTTAAAGTCAGGCTTTTTTTGTTGCGATTAATGGAAACGAAGTAGGCGCTCACGCTCTCTCCCACCCAGGGAGGGCCCCAGGCCCTGCTCTCATCGCCAATTTTGGGCTGTTCCACCTTAATGATTTCTGCGCCCAGATCACCCATAATCATCGAGCAGTATGGGCCGGCAATGATTCTGGTCAGGTCGATGACCCGAATTCCCTTAAGGGGAGGCTGTCCTCGAGGAATCCCTCCATCTTTTACTTCCATTAACTCACCTTCCTTCGCCGGATAAACTCACCGCTAATTGATCTGATAGCACATTTCTAATTGCCGATCAAATAAAAAGGTCTCCTTGGCGCTTCCACTCCTATTCTACACCCGATGCCCTCCCCCCCAACCCTCTTTTTTGACTTTTTCCTTAGATTGCCCTATACTGCAAAAAACTGGTTTAACCATTCCAGCATTGCGGAGGACCTCCATGCCACTCATGACTACCAAACCGATGTTTGACCTGGCCTATGCCGGCGGCTTTGCCATCGGCGCGTTTAACGTCAACAACATGGAAATCACCCAGGGCATAATCGAAGCCTGCGCGGCGGAGAAGAGTCCCCTTATCCTGCAGATCTCCAAAGGCGCCCGCAAATATGCCAATATGCGCTATCTCAAGCATATCATCGACGCCGCGGTCGAAGATCACCCCGACCTGCCTATTGCCATTCACCTGGACCACGGCGACTCATTGAAACTGGCGGATACCTGCCTCAACGACGGCTTCACCAGCGTGATGATCGATGGCTCCCAACTGCCCTATGAGGAAAACGTGAAGCTCACCGCAGAGGTTGTGAAAGTGGCCCACCCGGCCGGCGTCGTGGTGGAAGCTGAACTCGGCATGTTAGGTGGAATCGAGGAGCATGTGGTCGGCCTCCAAGCCGAAGAATATGAAAAAAATATTGAGAAATTTCTCACCGACCCCCAACAAGCCGTCGATTTCTGGAAACGCACCGGCGTGGATAGTCTGGCCATTGCCATCGGAACGAGCCATGGGGCTTATAAATTCAAGGTTGAGGCCAAATTGGCCATGGGGCGCATCGAGGAGATCATGAAGACCTGCCCCGGCCTTCCACTGGTCATGCATGGGTCTTCCAGCGTGCCCCGCGAATTCATCGATCTGATTAACAAATATGGGGGAAGCATGCCCAATGCCATGGGCGTACCCGAAGAACAGATTCATTCTGCCGTATCCAAATACGGCGTGTGTAAAGTAAACATCGATACCGACCTGCGCCTGGCCCTGACAGCCAAAATCCGGGAGGTCTTCGCCACCAAACCATCTGAATTCGACCCCCGCAATTATCTCGGACCCGGCCGGGAAGCCATCGTGGCCATGGTCCGGCGTAAGCTCCATGTGCTCAACAGCGCAGGGAAAGCGGAGGCCGTGATCAAGCAGTGGAAGAGGCTTGGCGAACCTCTGCCGATCTTTTATGTTAGGTCTTCCCGGGCCTAAAGCAAGGAAGGAATGCATTTTTTCACTTGTCCAGCATAAGCGTAAAATACATTTCTAACCGAGGTTTTTTATGCCCCCCATTACAGTGATCGAGCATCTCCTGTTGCACCAAAAAGAATCTCCCATGGCCACAGGACGTTTTACCCGGTTATTGAATGAACTGATTCTGGCGGCCAAAATTATTTCCCGCGAGGTGAACAAAGCCGGATTGGTGGATGTGCTTGGTTTTACGGGGGAGACGAATGTCCAAGGCGAACAGGTATTCAAGCTGGACGAATTCGCCAACCGGATCATGATCCACCGCTTGGAAAGAGCCGGCGTTTTATGTGCCATGGGTTCAGAGGAAAATGCCGATTTAATTGAAATTCCATCGGCCTTCCCCGCTGGCGAATATGTCCTGATCTTTGATCCTTTGGATGGATCTTCGAACATAGAAAGCAATGTGTCTATCGGCACAATTTTTTCCATCTATCGCCGCAAAAGCCCCGAGGGAAAAAGCGTGACGATGGATGATGTGCTGCAAAAAGGGGCTGACCAGGTGGCCGCCGGCTATTTCGTCTATGGTTCTTCCACCATGATGGTGTATACAACGGGCCAGGGAGTTCATGGTTTTACTCTGGACCCCAGCGTGGGAGAGTTTTTACTCTCCCATCCGGAAATCAAAATTCCGGAAAGGGGCAAAATTTACTCCGTCAATGAGTCCTACTGGAATTACTGGGATGCGCCTACACGCCAAGTGGTTTCTTATTTTAAAAGCCCGGACAACGAACGCGGCCAGCCTTATAATTTGCGTTATATCGGCTCCCTGGTAGCGGATTTTCATCGCAATTTACTGTCGGGCGGTATCTTCATGTATCCGGCCGATAATAGGGATCCGAAAAAACCTCGTGGAAAATTACGCTTGATGTGTGAGGCCGCACCATTGGCCATGATTGTGGAAGCGGCCGGAGGAATGGCCACGGATGGAAAGATGCGCATTCTCGACATCGAGCCCCAGGAACTCCACCAACGGGTTCCGCTCTTTATCGGATCCAAAAAGGATATACAAAAAGTGATGGCATTCTACCAAAAAGGATCGTAAAGCTTCCATGGAAGCCTGGGCCTTGACAACAATTTACTCTTTACCCCATTCGGCCCCCTGACCCCTTGACCCCTGTATCCCCATGATTCAGTTTAATTTCCTCCTCTGGGCTTTCTTTTTTATCTTTTTTCTCCGCTCCGCTACCCAATTGTTCTTAAACCGCCTGAACACCTCCTACCTCCGCAAACATGGCCATGCCGTCCCCGAAATCTTTCAAGACACGGTTGACCGGGAAAAACTCAAAAATATTTCCGCGTACTCTGTTGATTCAGCGAACTTCGGCATCCAGGCTTCTTTAGTCAACCAGGGCTTTTTTCTGATTATTTTACTCTCCGGCTTTTTGCCGTGGCTGGCCGAAACGATTTCCCGATGGGGATGGGGGGCAATGATCAACGGCTTGGCGTTCTTTGGCGCCATTGCCCTACTGATAAACCTTCTGTACCTCCCTTTCAACCTCTATGAAACTTTTGTAATCGAGGAGCGTTTCGGGTTTAATACCAAGACCCTCAGGCTGTGGTTCATCGACCTTCTAAAAAGCCTGGTTGTTTCGGCCCTGTTAGGAGGTGTGCTCCTTTACTCCCTCTTGGCTTTAATGGGCAAAGGAGGAGAGAACTGGTGGGTGTGGGCCTGGGTTTTCGTAGGGTTGGTGGAATTGTTGATCCTTTGGCTCTACCCCGTGCTGATCGCTCCGTGGTTTAATAAATTTGAACCTATCGAGGATAAAGAGCTGGAACGAAGGATTTACACCCTGATGGAAAAGGTGGGACTTCGGCCCAAAGGGGTTTTTGGCATGGATGCCAGCAAACGGAGCAAGCATACCAACGCCTACTTTACCGGCATCGGGAAGAGCAAGCGGATCGTGCTTTTTGATACGCTCATGGCCTCTCATACTGCCGAGGAAATTCTCGCCGTTCTGGCTCACGAGATCGGGCATTGGAAGAAGAAACACGTGCTCAAACAGCTCCTTTTGGCGGAAACGTTATCCCTGGCTGGCTTTTTTATTTTGGCGCAATTACTCCCCTGGCCGTTGCTTTATCATACTTTCGGGTTTGCCGAGCCAGTTCCCTACGTCGGACTTTTTTTAATCGGCGCCCTCTTTGGCCCCTTGGGATATTTTGCCCAACCCGTTGGGTCAGCCATTTCCAGGAAGTTTGAACAGGAGGCGGATGATTTTGCCTTGGACCTTATGCCGAAGGCCGAACCCATTACCAACGCTCTTAAGAGACTGGCCGTCGATAACCTCGCCAATTTATCTCCTCATCCCTTTTACGCCTGGTTCTATTATTCCCACCCTCCTCTGGTCGAACGCATTTCCAGACTGAAAACTTTATCCTCCAAGCTGACAGGTGTAATAAATGTTTTTTAAAAACCTTATTAAAAACTAAAAAAGGCGATTTACCACAGAGGGCACAGAGGAAAGTCAGGATAAATCAAGGAAATTAACTCCTTTTCGTTACTTAACTCTGTGCCCTCGTTAAGTGAAAACAATGAAACATTTTATCTGAGGAATTGATTATATGAGAACCCAGAGAAAAGATTGAGCTTATTTTGTTTTTTTAACTATGCAATTAATCTCCGTGTTCTCTGTGGTTTAAAAGAATCGCTTAATTTGGGTAAAAAAAGTTGACATCCCCCCGGGGAATATTAATAATGGCTTTGCATCACCCTTCCCCGCGCACGATAAGTAAGAAAAGTAATCCGCAAGATCAAAGGCTTTCCGGTTAAGAGCCGGATTGATTCCATGGTAATGGATTCAAACCATACTTTGAACCAGGAGGTGAATATGAAAAAGAATGGATTCAGAAATGCGCTGATGGGGGCAATGGCTTTGCTGATGATTGCTTTTTTGGCCTTTCCCGGACAATCCTTTGCTGCCCCCAAAGGCAAGCTGGTCGCTGCCCTCTCCAGCGACATCAGTACCTTGGACACCCAGAAACATAACATCCGCATCAATTATATTGTAGGTTGGCACCTCTATGATAACCTGATCATGCGGGACCAGAAAACGATGCAAATTGTCCCTCACCTGGCAGAATCCTGGAAACTTATTGATGACAATACCTGGGAGTTCAAACTGCGCCAAGGGGTTAAGTTCGACAACGGAGAACCCTTTAACGCCGAGTGTGTAAAATTTACCATCGAACGGGGTTTGGACCCCAAATGCCCCCAGCGGCCGACCGTCTCCTGGATCAAGGAGGTCAATGTTGTCGACGACCACACGGTGCGTATCATCAGCATTAAGCCTTATCCTGTGGCCCTGCAACGGCTGTCCAATTTTCAGATGCTCCCGGTAAAATGGGTGAAAGAGAAAGGAGACGATTTCATCGCCACCCATGCCAATGGCACAGGACCCTACCGCTTGAAAGAATGGAAGCGAGGGGTACATGTCGTCCTGGAAGCCAAAGAGGATTATTGGAAGGGTGCCTCGGCCATCAAAACCATTATCTTCCGGCCGATCAAAGAAATTGCCACCCAGATTTCCGAACTTTTGACGGGAGGCATCGACATCGTGCGTGACATTCCACCCGATCAAATTTCCATGATTGAAAGTTCCGGTATCGCCCGCATCTCCAAGGCCCCCACCCTGAGGGTCGTTTATCTGGTAATGGACGCCGATGGACGGGCGGATCAGTCCCCGGTGCAAAACCTCAAGGTGCGGCAGGCCATCAGCCATGCCATCGACGTGGACACTATCATTAATACCGTTATGCGTGGGAACGCCGTCCGCACCGCTGGGGTTTTGAACCCTCAACATTTTGGGTACGACAAGTCGCTGGAAAACCCTTACCCCTACAACCCGGAGAAAGCCCGGCAGCTTCTGAAAGAAGCCAATTACCCCTTTGACCGGCCGTTGCGGTTGGTTACTTACACGGGAAGCATCCAGAATCCCCGGGCTCTGGTCGAAGCCGTGGCCGGGTATCTGAACAAGGTGGGGATCAAAACCAACGTCAACGTATATTCGGATATCGGGATGTGGGACCGACTGGGAAGGCAAGGGAAACAAAACGATTGCAGCATTCACAGTTGGGGCAGTGGTGGAGTTTACGACGCCGACGCCATTTATTACAACTATTTCCGTAAAGGCGAGGCCTTCTGCTATGGGTCCTCGCCGGATATGGATAAATGGCTTGATGATGCCCGAACTACCATGAATATGGAACAGCGCAAGAAACTCTACTACAATGTGGGGAAGTATATCAACGACCAGGCTCTGGCCGTATCTTTCTACGCCCAGACCGCCATCCTCGGTATTAACAAACGGGTGATCTACGAGGCTCCCCCGGACGAGTTCCTGCGGACCTTCGAGGCCAAGCTGAAAGAGTAGTGAGTTCGGAGTGAAGAGTTCGGAGTAATTTAGTTCGGAGTTCGGAGATTCATGAATGGGGTATATATGGTTTTTCCCTCCGAACTCCTGACTCCCAACTCCGAACTGTAGGTGTTCATTCATGAAGTCTTACATCCTCCACCGGCTTTTCCAGGCCCTGATCGTTATCTGGGGGATCAGCCTGATCACTTTCTCCCTGCTTCATTTTTTCCGGGATCCCGTGCTGATCCTCCTTCCCCCTGAAGCTACGAAAGAAGATGTAGCCTTGTTGAGAAGGGAGATGGGGCTGGATCAGCCAATCATCGTCCAGTACTTTAAATTCATGTCCGGCATGGCCCGGGGGGATTTCGGCAAATCTTTCGTCGCTCAGAGACCGGCTTTAGGGCTTGTCCTGGAGCGTATGCCCATGACCCTCTGGTTGGCCGCCTCGGGGCTGCTTTTGGCCATAATCATCTCCATCCCCTTGGGGGTGCTGGCTGCGGTGCGGCGCAATCGAATCCAGGACCATTCCGCCTCCGTGCTGGCCGTCCTGGGCCAGGCCATGCCCCTATTCTGGCTGGACATCATGCTGATCATCATCTTTGCCGTAAAGCTTCGCTTGCTGCCCGCTTCTGGCTCGGGAAGCTTCCGCCACATCATCCTGCCGGCCACGGGGATCGCGGTCTCCGTGCTCCCGATTCTGATGCGCCTGACCCGGTCGCGAATGATTGAGATTCTCTCTCAGGATTACATCCGGACCGCCCGAGCCAAGGGGTTAGGAGAAAAAGCCGTGCTCTTCCGGCATGCCCTGCGCAACGCCCTCATCCCGGTGGTCACGATCCTGGGTTTTCAGTTCGGGATGCTGCTGGGGGGAGCGGTTATCACCGAGACCATTTTCGCCTGGCCCGGTGTGGCCAGTTTAGTGGTGGAATCCATCTTCAACTCCGATTTTCCCGTCGTCCAGGCCGCCGTGGCCGTTTTCGCTATTTTGATCGTCGCCGCCAACTTGGTGACCGACATTGCCGTCGCCTGGCTTGACCCGAAAGTACGTTTTGGTTGAGGTAGGAAAAATCATTGAGAAGAGATCGAAAAGGATATCAAAAATTCCTCTACCGATTGAGTCAGGCGCGGATTGGCGTAATCGGCCTGGGGATGGTTTCCTTCGTGTTGGCTGTGGCCTTTTTCGCTCCGTTTCTCTCCCCCCAAGACCCGCTGGAGCAAGATTTGCGATCTCGCCTGAAGCCCCCTTTCTGGGATGAAAAGAATGATTACAAATACTTGATGGGAACGGACCCGGTAGGCAGGGACATGCTCAGCCGCTTGATTTACGGATCCCGTATCTCCCTTTCCGTAGGCTTCCTGACGATGTCCTTTTCGGCTATGCTGGGCATAACCCTGGGAATCCTCGCCGGATTCTACCGCGGCCTTCTGGACTCTGTCATCAGCAACTGTATCAACATTATGATGTCCTTCCCCTATATTCTCCTGGCCATTTCGGTGATGGCCGCGACGGGGCCGGGATATAAAAACCTGGTCATGGTTTTAGGCTTCACGGGGTGGCCCATTTTCGCCCGGCTGGTGCGGGCCGAAGTCATTGAGCTTAAAAACCGAGATTTTGTGACTGCGGCCAGAGCTCTGGGAGGACGGAATAGTGGAGTAATTCTAAAACATATCCTTCCCAACCTGGCCAGTTCCATTATTGTTCTGTCAACTTTTGAACTGGCCCGGATGATCATCCGCGAGTCTTTTCTGAGTTTTCTCGGGTTGGGGATCCAGCCGCCAATGGCCTCATGGGGAGGAATGTTAGCCGAAGGACGCTCTTATATGCTTAATCTTTGGTGGTTAGCGGCCATCCCCGGGAGCGCCATCTTCTTTACCACGTTGGGGATTAACTTGATGGGAGACGGCCTCAGGGATTGGCTGGATCCGCACACGCGCAACCGGTAAATCAAGTGCGGAATTATGAATGCGGAGTGCGGAATGAAAATATTTTAAAACCAACAGGAATAAAAAGAATGGGACAGAGAGACCTAAAGCAAAGAACCAAATTGTTTGCTCTCGAGGTTATCACGTTTGTTGAAGAATTGCCTAAAAGGAGAACGGTTGAAATTCTCGGCAGACAACTCTTGCGATCCGGAACCTCGGCGGGAGCAAATTATAGGTCTGCTTGTAGAGCAAGATCGGCCGCTGATTTCATTGCCAAAATGGGTATTGTTGAAGAAGAAATCGATGAATCAATTTATTGGATGGAATTATTGGTTGAAAGCGGGATTATCAGTTTAAAAGATATCGAAGCTTTAATGAAAGAAGCTCCGGTCGGCTCAGGGAGTTGTTCATTCCGCATTCCGAATTCCGCAATCCGCATTAATAAAAGGAGGGACCGATGAAGGAAATCTTCGCGTATATCGACCAGAACTTGAATCGTTTCATTGACGAGCTTTTTGTTTTACTGCGGCAACCGTCCATCAGCGCCCGCTGGGAGGGGGTAACGGAATGTTCCCGGCTCCTGACCGGAATAATGGAAAAAATCGGGATCAAGCCGCGTATCCTTCCCATGGGCGGGGAGCGCAACCCTCCTTTAATATACGGCGAGATCCTCAATCCCGAAGCAAAGCGCACCCTGTTGATCTACGGGCACTTTGACGTTCAGCCGCCGGAGCCCCTGGAAGCCTGGAATTCCCCTCCGTTTCAGCCTACCATCCGTGATGGAAGGATTTACGGCCGGGGCAGCGCGGATAATAAAGGCCAGTTCTTCGCCCATTTCAAGGCCATTGAATCGGTGCTGAAGGTGAACGGAAAGCTTCCGATTAACGTCAAGTTTCTCCTCGACCCGGAGGAAGAAGTGGGCAGCCCCAGCCTGAATGGGTTCTGCCGCGAGAATAAATCTATCTTCGCCGCCGATATGGCCCTGAACTCGGATGGTCCCATGGACACTTCCGGCCGTCCCCGTTTGAGTTTCGGCAACCGGGGAGTTCTATACGTGGAGGTCAACGCCCAGGGGGCCAACACGGACCTTCACTCCGGAAACTTCGGCGGCCCCATTCCCAACCCGGCCTGGCGGCTGGTGGAATTCCTTTCCACCTTGCGAAAACCGGATGGGACCGTGGCCATCGAGGGGTTCTACGACAACATTGTCCCCCCGACTCCCCAAGAAAAAGAGATGATGGCCAAGATCCCCTTTGATGAGAAGAATTTCAAAGAAAAGTACGGGCTGAAGAAGTTCGCCCCCCCGGATGGCGTAAGCTACATGGAAAAACTCATGTTCCGCCCCACCCTGAACATCGCCGGATTCACCTCCGGCTACGGCGGGCAGGGAAGCAAGACGGTCCTTCCTTGCAAGGCGATGCTCAAGATGGATATGCGGCTGGTGGTGAACCAGACTCCGGAGGATATCTATGAAAAGTACGTGCGGCACATGAAGAAGCATGGTTTCGACGACCTGGAAGTGAAGATGCTCAACACCTACGCTCCTTCCCGCACCTCGGTGGACTATCCCCTGGCCCCGAAGTTCGCCGAGGCGATCCGCCAGGGATTCCAGAAGGACCCAGTCCTGATCCCCGCAGGGGGCGGGAGCTTCCCGGGGGCGGCCATCCGCAATATCCTGAATATTCCCATCCTCTCCGTCCCTTACGGCAACGCCGATGAGAACAACCATGCTCCCAACGAAAACTTCGCCATCGACTGCTTCAAGGGCGGGATCCGGACAACTGCGGCGCTGTTTTTCCAACTGGCGGGTTGAAATATATGGGGGATAAGGAGATTGCGGTACGACTTCTTATCCCCTCAAGTGGCAAACCCTTCCATTTTATTCTACGCCATTAGCAATTTCTTATCGAAATCTTCCTTTGTCCCCAACTAATCGGAAACCTCCTCAGGTTTTCAAAAGTAAAATTAAATTGAGGCAATTTTCTCCTTGACTTCCCATAAGCATAAAAGTATTTTTTATTTCACGTTTCCCCGGTACCCAAGTAAAGCCAAAAGGCTAACCTCTAACCTTTTGGAGGGCGTCATGAGAAGGAGTTACCGGAAGGTGCCAATAAACCCGTTTACTGCAACTCGCAACATGCACAGTTTAAGATTCATAGATAGTCTATAGCTCAGAACAGATAACCTCTAACCCTTTGGTAAGGCTTATATGGTTAAAAAGGATAATAAAACCCATTTTTTAAAAGGAGATGGGTTTTATTATTTCCCCCAGAATAGCAAATCGATTTAGAACCTATGTCTCGCGTCTTCTTTGCATCACCGTAATTAAATCTTTGAGGAGGTGGACGATGAGGAAAAGTATGGCAGTTATGGCAATTGCAGGACTGGTCATTTTCTTAGCAGGTTTAATCGGATGCGAAACGAAACCTACGGTAACGCCTGGTAAAGAAACGGCACCGCGGAAGGTGTTCAACTGGAAGTACACCCAGCAGAGAATTGCTTCCGAGCCGGCGATGGCCTACTACAAAGAACTGTTTGAAAAAAGGCTGCCGGCCATGACGAACGGGCGGATGCAGATCAAACTGTACTGGGCGGGGGAACTGGTTAAGAGCGCGGACGCTTTGGACGCCGTGAAAACAGGGACGCTGGAGATCATCGGGATGCCCTCCGTTTATTTTAAGGGGGCGATCCCGGAAGCCGGTATCGAATACGGACTTCCCTTCGGCATCCGCACCCCCTTTGAAATGTACAATTTCATGTACGGCGAAAAGCTGCCCAATTTATTCGGCGGGTGGCGAGCCATCGATTTTTTGAGACAGGTTTACGGAAAATTTGGGGTGCATTATCTTACGGGCGGCATCGATTGCTGGCCGGCTTCTTTAATGTTCACCAAACCCATCAAGAGCATCGCAGATATTAAGGGGAAAAAGGTCAGGGCCTTTGGGACCATGATCAACTGGATTGAGAAATTGGGAGGCCAGGGGGTTTATATCCCCGGAGAAGAGGCCTATAGCGCATTGCAAACCGGGGCGATCGATGGCATTACCTGGGGAAGTGCGATGGGCATGTACAGCATGAAGTTCCATGAGGTTTGTAAGTATTTCTTGTACCCCCCATTGATGCCTGTGAACCATCTAACCATTGTGGTCAATCAGAAAGCGTGGGATTCTCTGGACGAAGATCTGAAGCAAATCCTTGAGTTTGCTTTTATCAAAGCCGGACTCGACATGACCGCCCACCAAAACTGGACGGGTGAAAAATGGGCCCTCACCGAAATGATGAAAAAGAGCGGGGTCACCTTAAACGAGCTCACCGGAAAAGACCTGAAGATGGCCGAAAAAGCCGCCTTTGAAATTTGGGATGATGAGGCCAAAAAGAGCCCCAGCTGCGCCGAGCTGGTCGGCAAAGTCAAAGACTATATGAAGACCTTAGGCTATATGGATTAAAGAAGAAGGCCAAAGCTCAACAAAGGGGGGGATGCATTCCTAAAGAAAGCATCCCCCTGATTCCTTACGGTCACTCCTCTTCGCATGGGCATCAGACTTGCAGAAAAATTTCCGCTGGAAGAAAGAGCGGTTTTAAAAGGCTGGAGATGGGGTCCATCAAGGAATCCGTTATTGGGAATCGTACCCATCCCAAAATCGTAGGCCGGAGCCTAAGGTTTTGTGGTTAGCTGTCTATTTTATAAATGAGGGGGGTTCTAGCATCTCCGCCCCCGCCCCCCAAAGGTTTCTGGTGCCCCGAAGCGAAGATAAAGGCGACGTTCTGGCAAAAAGGAGAGGTTGAATGCGCGGCTTTATACGCATCGTCAACGGGATCAGCGAATGGACCGGCAAAGTGTTAATGTGGTTGCCTTGGGTGATCACCGCGATCATCGTGTGGGAAGTTGGCGGTAGGGATTTATTCAACAAGCCGACGATCTGGGCCCATGAGTTGAGCCTCATGGTATTCGGCGCCCTGAGCATGGTCGGGGGCGCATATGCCCACAAACATCGAGCCCATGTAAACATGGATTTGTTTTATGCCCGCTTGCCAGCGAAACGAAAGGCGATCCTGGATCTTTTCACCTTTCCCTTTTTCGCTATATTCTGTGCGGTTATACTTTGGAAAGGATGGGAATTTGCCTGGCGTTCCATGAAAATTTGGGAATATTCCCAGAGCAACTGGGCGCCCCTCATATGGCCCATCAAGCTGACCATTCCCATTGGCGCCATCCTGTTGTTACTCCAGGGTCTGAGTAACCTTATTTCGGATCTTTCTAAGGTTTATACCAGAAAAGGGGTTAAAAATTAATGGACGTCGGTCTCGTTACCCTGCTGCTGTTTGGCTTTATGATGTTGGGGTTAATATCCGGTCTTTCCATCTCTTTCGTGTTGGGTTCCATCGGTGTGTTATTTACGGTTTTTTTATGGGGGCCCCATGCGCTGGGCGTGATTCCCTCCCTTATTTTTGGCAAAGCGATGTCGTCATTCGGCCTGATCGCCATCCCTTTATTTATTTTGATGGGAGCCATCCTCCAGGAGTCGGGGATGGCGGATGGACTCTTCGGGGCGATTCACGTTTGGGGGGGGCGGTTGAAAGGCGGGTTGGCGGTGGCCGCCGTCCTCGTATGCACGCTATTCGCCGCTATGACCGGAATCGGCGGGACGGGTACGGTCACCATGGGGCTGATTGCCCTGCCGGCCATGCTTTCGCGCAACTATGATAAAAAGCTGGCCTTGGGCTGCATCGCTGCCGGGGGGGCGTTGGGCATTCTCATTCCCCCCAGCATCATCATGATCATCTATGGCATGATCACCCAGGTTTCCGTAGGGAAGCTGTATGCCGGAGGCATCCTTCCTGGTCTGCTTCTTTCTTCCCTGTACATTATCTACATTCTGATTTTGTGCAAAATGAGACCTGAATTCGGGCCGATCCACGTCACCCAAGAAAAAATGACCCTTAAAAAGAAGATCTTTGCCACCAAGAGCGTGATCCCGGCGCTGACCTTGATCTTGGCAGTTTTGGGGTCCATCTTCGGAGGAGTTTGCACACCTACCGAGGGGGCGGCCATCGGTGCTGCCGGCAGTCTTGTGTGCATGGCCTTGTACGGAGGGCTCAACTGGCCGGCCTTTCAAAGAGCTTCTTTGACTGCCTTACGGTTCACCGCGATGGTGATGTGGATTATATTCGGGGCCTATGCCTTTGCCACGGTTTACACCGCCTTAGGAGCTCCCGATTTCATCCAAAGAGTGGTCAAGGCGATGCCGATCGGCTATTGGGGAGTCTTTATTTTAATTCAGACCCTGTATTTCCTGCTGGGAATGCTCCTGGATCCCGGGGCCATCGTCATGATTACGGCCCCGATTACCATGTCCATCGTTTCCGCGATGGGATACGACGAGACCTGGTTTGGGGTTATTTTTGTGATGAACATGCAAATGGCCTACATTTCCCCTCCTTTCGGATATAATCTATTCTATATCAAGAGTATCTCCCCCGACACCCCCATCCGGGATATTTATGTGGCCATCATTCCTTTTATCATTATTCAAGCGGTGGGTCTGACTATCGTTATGCTATGGCCGGAAATCGCCCTGTGGCTCCCAAGTTTATTTTTCGGAAAATAACTTCCGCTTTCAGAAGAGGACAAAATGTATATTCCGTTGCTCATTACCGATTTCTTAGGAAGGGCAGTAAGGCAATATGGCAGGAAGATCGCGGTTGTGGACGAAGAAAAAAGGTTTACTTACGCCCAATTTGGGGAACGGGTGAACCGGCTTTCCAACGGGTTGCTGAGTCTGGGGGTTCAAAAGGGCGACCGGGTCGCCGTGATCGACATGAATTCCCATCGTTTGCTGGAATTGTACTACGGGGTTCCCCAGATCGGAGCCGTTTTATTGCCGATCAATATCCGGTTGACCCCCAAGGAAATTGCCTATGTGCTAAACGATGCCGAAGCCAAATGTCTCTTGGTGAATGAAGAGATGGCCAATTTGGCGGAACGGAAAGAACTCCGGAGCGTGGAGAAGTACATCTTGATGCGGGATGGCGAAGCGCGCGAAGAATGCGATATGGAAGGGGAGGAATACGAAGAATTCCTGGAGGGCTCTTCCCCTGCCTGGGAAAAGGATATGGGATTGGACGAGAATGACCCCGCCGAAATGTTTTACACCAGCGGGACGACCGGCAAGCCCAAAGGCATGTTACTCACCCACCGAATGTGCTGGTTGGCGGCGGTCAAAGATCTTTTTTTCGGGGGAGGAGACGATCA
>JAOUFX010000407.1 GCA_029857975.1 Deltaproteobacteria bacterium
GAAGCCGCGGCCGCGGAGAAGGTTGTTACGGTCCGACTGACGGGCCATATGCCGGTCGGACAGCACTGCAGCGTAGCCGCCGAGAGGTTCATCAAAGAGGCCGAGGAAAGAAGCAAGGGGACTTTAAAGTTTACTTATTATCCCGCAGGCCAACTCGCCATGGACAAGAAGGCCTTCGATATGTGCCAAAAAGGCGGGATCGAAATGGCTCAATTCTTCAGCAATCGGGCTGTGGGCGTGGTTCCGGAAACTGACCTGGTGATCCCTTATTTCGATGACCCGGATTGGTATGCTCGCCGGAATTACGACCCGGAAGGAGGGGGCGGACTCTTTTATAAATTCATAAGGCCGAAGTTCGCCAAAGCGGGCCTGCATATCCTGCCGGGGATCCTGTATGCCCCGGAGCATTCCACGATTACCAAAAAGCCCATTCGTAAAATGGACGATTACAAAGGATTGAAGCTCAGAAGCTCAGGCCGCTCTCTGGCAGTCGCTCTCGAAAGCTGGGGGGCGAAATCGGTGGTCATGAGTTCGGCCGATGTCTATATGGCGATGCAAAGAGGGACGATCGACGGGGCCAATAGCGGATTGACGACCTTCCGCTCCCGCAAATGGTTTGAAGTGCAAAATCATGTGCAGATGCTGTGGGAGATCGTTTCCACCCTGGACATGCTCGCCAACCTGAAGTGGTGGAACAGCCTTGCCCCGGACCAGCAGAAGGTCCTCGAGGAAGCGCTTAGATCCGCCACCATCTGGAGCTGGGATTACGCGATTGCCGGGGTCGAAAAAGATGTCCAGTTCCTCAAAGAAAAAGGGTTAACCGTGGTAGACTTCAAGAAAACCTACCCTGCAGAATGGGAAAAAATGCGGCAGGCCAACCTGAAAGCCCAGGAAAAACTCGTGGGTCCCGTCGTCGGCCCGGAAACGTGGAAAGAACATATCCGCATGCTGGATGCCACCAAAGACGGCAAGCTGACCTGGCGAGAAGTATTTCAGAAAATTAAGTGGTAAAACCCGCGAGGTAAGGAGGCAGGCGATTCAGGTCTTCTCTCCCTGGAGCAAAGGAGGAGCGGAATCGAAAGGAGATTCTTCGCTTCTCCTTTCCCTACCCGGCGATCCATGGGGATTCGGGGAAAGGATTTCCAGGAGGTTCAAAAGCAAATAAGGGGTTGGCGTCCATGATTCGGAACCTGGGAAGGCTTTTAAGAAAGACCATCGATGGAGCGGTAGAGGGAAGCGGATTCCTTGCTGGATGCATCCTCCTGGTCATGGCCTTTATAACCGGGTATGAGGTCATTGTTCGTTACGTTTTCAACGCCCCCACCCACTGGACGCTGGACCTTTCCATTTATTTACTCATCTGGTTCAGCTATGCTTCCATCCCCTCCCTGCAGAAGGCCAACCGCCATGTTCGCGTGGACCTCATCATCTCCCACTTTTCCCCCAGAACCCAGGCCCTTTGGGATATCCTGACCAAATTCATCTTCTTGTTCTTTACCGCCCTGATGGCCTACTACGTGACAGAATTCGCCTGGGAAGCCTTCGTCACCAACGAATACGGATGGGCCATGTGGCGGGTGTTGACCTGGCCTATAAAAGCCGCCATGCCCTTTGGAGCGGTCTTGCTGGGGCTGTACCTGGTAAAAGACATCGTGGTAGGGATTCAAAGCCTGCCGGCTTCTTCCCCGGAAAAAAGAGGAGGTTCTTTCATCGATCGGCCGGCGGCGGTCTTGCCGGCTTTCTTGTTTGCCATTGCCGTCAGCGTCTTCTTGTACACGGTGAATCCCATTTTGGGGATGGTCCTTCTGATGCTGGTTCTGCTCTTCGGCGGAGTTCCCATCTTTCCAGCGCTGGGATTGGTCGGGGTAGTCGGGTATTATCTGGTCTTTGGCGGAGAAAGCGCGGTGCAGGCTTCCCTTCCCCCGGTGAGCTATACCTCGCTGGAAAACTTTGCCCTGGTCTGTCTGCCCCTTTTCGTCTTCGTCGGCCAAGCCATTTCCAGCAGCGGGGTCAGCGAAGAAATTTATGATTGCGCCACGAAGTGGGTGGGACATTTTCCCGGGGGGGAAGCCATCGGCACGATTCTGGCGTGTAGTATTTTCGCCGCCGTGTCCGTGTCCAGTGTAGCTACCGCGACAACGATCGGCCTCATCGCTCTCCCCGCCTTGGCCGTCCGCAAATACAACAAGAGGTTTTCTTACGGCCTGCTGGCTGCGGGGGGGACCCTGGGGATCATGATCCCGCCGAGTGGAACCATGATCATCTATTCTGCCGTGACCGAAGAATCCCTGGGAAAACTCTTTTTGGCCGGTGTGATTCCGGGCATTTTGCTGGCCGCCTTTTTCACCGTCTATGCGGTTTACTTCTGTTCGAAGACGGGAGAATACGAAAAACAAAAATCAGCCTCCTGGTCAGAGAGGTTTACTTCCACCAGAAAGGCCATGTGGGGCCTCCTGGCCCCCCTGATCATCCTGGGGGGAATCTATTCCGGGGTTTTTACCCCTTTGGAATCCGGGGCGGTTGCAGTCCTTTATGTCCTCTTCATGGTCCTTTTGCGGGGGAAAATCAGACCCCGCGACCTGATTAAAGTCGTTACGCTCTCCACCCACAACAGCGTCATGGTTCTCAGCATCATCATCGGGGCCTTGCTCCTGGGGGATTTCATGACCCTGACCAAGACTCCCGACAAAGCCCTGGACCTCGTAAATTCCTTGAATATTTCTCCCTGGGGAGTGATGGCGGTTTTAATGTTCCTGTACATCATCCTGGGAATGTTTCTCGAAGTCGTCTCCATCATGTTGATCACCCTGCCCATCGTCTATCCGTTGATCATCAAGCTGGGGTTTGATGGAATCTGGTTTGCGGTCATGATCACGCTGAACATGGAGATGGCGATCATCACTCCACCGGTGGGGTTGAATCTCTACGTGATTACCGGACTCACCCGGGCACCCCTTTCTGACGTCCTCAGGGGGGTCATGCCCTTCTTTTTCATCATGCTCATTGGATTGGTTTTCTTGGCCCTTTTTCCTTCTTTGAGCACCTGGTTCCCCAACGCGATGATTCAGAGATAAACTACCTCCAATTGATAAGAAAATAGACCCCAATCCTGACTTAGGAACGGATCTCCGCGTCTGCCTTTCATTCTCCCATTACCTGCACCACGATTTTTCTTTGCCTGCTTCGATTGTCGAAATCGATGAAGACGATCTGTTGCCAGGTTCCCAGGGCTAATTTTCCATCGGTAACCGGAACGGTCAGGGAGGGGCCGAGGAGGGTGGCGCGCACGTGGGAGAAGCCGTTTCCGTCCCCCCACCTTCGGTCGTGGGCGTAGGGGATGTTGGAGGGGGCGATTCTTTCGACGGCCTTCTTCAGATCCTCGAGGACTCCGCCTTCGTATTCGATCGTGGTCACCGCGCCGGTGGATCCCGGGCAGAAAACAGTAACAATTCCATTTTGGATCTTTGATTTGCTAACGGTCGCAGCAATGGAGGAGGTTATGTCTTGGATGTCGCAAAAGCCTTTCGTGGATAAAGAAATAGCGTCGGATAAGACCATGGTTTGCCTCCCGGTTATTCCCCCGGTAAGGGAAATTTTCCAATCGTATCATTAAACTCCTCCTGGGTACAATGCCCGGTTGTAACCTTTCATGGATCTTTTCCGTCTTATGGGGGAAAGAATAAAACAGGGAGGAAAGCCCATGGACGAAAAGAATAGGAGGGAATCCTGATGTTTGCCTATGGCGGAGTCTGGAATGGTTTTCACTGGTGGTGGTTGATCCCGATTGCCCTGATGCTATTATGTTTTCTCATGATGCCAAGACGCGGGGGATGCATGATGCGCAAGGTTAGATCCCCCCAGGCGGGCGAATCCGCCCGGGAGATCCTGGATAAACGGTATGCTCGGGGGGAGATCGGCAAGGAAGAATACGAAGAGAAGAAGAGGGATATGAGCTAAAAAAAGGGGCAAGGGTTGGGAGTAATTTAGTTGGGAGCTCGGAGTAAAAGCTCTTGCTTCAAACGACGTTGGGCTTTTCGGCCATCCGGCTAAGAAATTTATGTTGTTAAAAGGTTATCGCAAAGAGATTTTTCGGCCCGAATGTAACCCGAATTTCCAGTCCCTTCATTGCATAGCTC
>JAOUFX010000408.1 GCA_029857975.1 Deltaproteobacteria bacterium
GGCGGCCGCCGTAGGAAAAGCCCTGGATTCCGGGCGTCACAATTATCGGGGTGTTCGGAATGGTGAATTCCAAGTAGGCACGCTTGATCTCGAGCTGTACCTGGTCGGTGTTCCTCACACCCATTCTCCCGCTGGGATTAGCAGTTGTTCCTGTATTATCCCATGCGCTCTCGCCCCAGTTCGTGCTGTCGGCCTCAAATCCGATAGTACCGCGCACATATTTGGGATCGCCCCACTGCAGGAAGAAATTGATTCGGGAGGAGATCCCTTTTGTCGTAATCTCGTCTTCAGCGGCATTCGTCTTGAAATCCTGCTTATTGACCCAGACGCTCCAGATCTGGAACAAGGACGAAGTTTCAAACTTGTCCGTCCACTTCTCCGCCGCCAGGGCTGGCAAAGCCAGGGCCATGACTAAAATCATCGCCCCCATCAATGCTAAATACTTCTTCATTACTTTTCCTCCTTTCGATTGATACATATTGTTCGTATTGCTCAATTTTTTCCATCCCAGTTAAAATTTGCTTTCGTCTCCCCCCTCACCCCCTTCCCTTGGGAATTTCTACTAAAAAGAGGCCTGCCTTTCTTCGTCCCAAAATACTTATCTTGAAAAAAATTGTCAATAGAAAAATTTAGGATTTCTGGATACCCCTTTTTAGTCATTGCGAGCGAAGCGAAGCAATCTCTTTTTTTATGATATTTCATTGAGATTGCCACGTCGCTGCGCTCCTCGCAATGACTCAGCTCCTTTTCATGGCATCCGGCTGATCATCAAAGCGCTGTTTTTTCCCCCCGAAAAAAATGTCTCTGCGGGAAGATTGACGGCCAAGATCAGCTCTTTTTTCTTTTCCCTGTCCACGTCCTGGACCTGAAAATCCGCTAAGTAACCCTGGATTTCCTGGGATTTCCATCTGGCCGCGAACATGGCGCCGGTCCAGGTTAAAATTTGGATTTCCCCTTTGGTGTAAGATTTTGTGCGCTTTAAAAATTGTCCGGTGATCGATATGTTCCGTATAACCAAAATATCCCTTCCCCTGGGAATCACCCTCACGTTTATATAGGCCAGCTCACTCGCATTTTCAAACTGAAGACCGGGTCCAACGACCAAAGGTTTGACTTGAAAGACATTGTCGGAACCATAAGCGTCCTGGCTGCTCCAGGTTACTTTTCCTTGGGCGTTCATGAGTTTCAGCCGGAAGTCAGAATCGATGAAAAAGTAGTCGGTCTTGCCGTCATGGGTAAAAGGGGTAAATCCGTAAATGGTGAAAATCTTGGGAAGCTCCGCTCGCCGAATCTCTTTGTATGTTTTCCCGTCCCATCCCATTTCATATATCGCTCTCTCAAACCCTATTTGATATCCCTTTTGTTGCCCCAATAAGACCGTTCCCTTTTCACCCCACTCCACTGCCCTCAAGAACCAGTCGAGGCCGGAAGCAGCGGTCCGGAAAGCTCCGTCCTTAAAGGCCACCACGAAGGAAGAAAGCTTTTCCCCCTGTATATTCGTGACGAAAATTTCGGCTTTTCCATCTTTATTTACGTCGGCCACATCGACGGCCAAGTACCGGTCAAACTTCCCGCCTTCTCTCTTCCAGAGAAGCTTAAATTCTCCATCCCAGCGGTAGATATACAAGTTTTTTTCGCCGATGAGGATGATTTCGTTCTGGCCATCGCCGTCTACATCGCCGGCGGCCATCCCCATAATTTGGAAAGGAAACGGTTGGCTTTGCCAGAATTCACCGCCGGCAAAGCCTGTTCCCGTCCTTATCGGCCCGGAGACCGCCGCTATAGTCGGAAAGCCCCCTGTTTCCTTCGCCGCCTCCGCTGATTTTTCGGCCACCTGGGGTTTCAAGGGATAGCCGAGAATTTTCTCGTCAATCTTCAGGGCCAGATCATCCACCCGGGCAATGATTTCTTCCATCTTTTTCGCCTGGACAAAAACTGAAGATCCGGAGTCTTCTTTCTTAACCTCGACCACCTTCAGGTCAAGGCTGGCGCTATCTCCTAATTTCGTAAGGCTGCCAAAGACCACAAAATCAGCTTCCAGCATACGGCCGAGCTTTCTGGCGTTCTCCAAATTCATCTCCCCGGAAACCTGGTTGTAAGCTTTTTTGACCGGACCTTTTTCCAAGACGGCCACCCGGCCTTCGAGCTCGACCCGGGAAGAAAGCATATCAACAAGCCCCTCTTGCATGTATTCGATGTTTTCCGGGCTGTGAATTTTCACCGGCAGGATGGCTACCTTATGGGGGAGCTTTCCTTTGGGGAAAACTTGCCCTTCGGTTGAAGATTGGGCGGAGGCCAGGGAAACTAAAAACATCATTCCCAAAATAAATATTAATAATTTCAAAGAGCTCCGTCTTCCCCGCTCATGCGGGGATGGAAAAAAGTATTGCTTTATTCTTAAACCAATAAATTTCTTAAAAAGCAAAATGAACTCACTTCTCGTAAAATCGAGCAAATTTAATGCCACTTTTTATATTTTCTTCAGACCCAGAAGACCATCAATCCCTTTTACAGCGCTGCCGACATCTCAAGAAATTATAATTATTACAAGCGATTGATATTCTGGAGGAAGTAAGAAGTTAAAACTTGGAGCGGTGCAAGTTACATATCCCGCATAGCCCTTTCTTGACCGTCGATGATTAAATCTGAAAAATTAAAATCATTAAAATCTATTCTTTTTGTATCAAAAAGACCACAAAGCCCTAAAAATGGGTTGGTATTTATGCAACAAAAATAGGTAATACCTAAAAAAGGCGATTTACCACATAGGGCACAGAGCGGCATAGCCGCAACCCAAAATTTATTGGACGCAGATTTACGCAGATGAACACAGATAAAAATAAAATATGATGGACTCGGACTCGTAAAAAGGATAAAAATACTCTTTTTGGTCATTCCCGTGAAAACGGGAATCCAGTATTATCAGCTATTTACATTTTCTCTGGACTCCCGCTTCCGCGGGAGAGACGACTTTTTACGAAATCATCTATGTTTAATAAAATTTTCAGAAATTGCACGTTAGTAGTACAGAGAAAAGATTGAGCTTATTTTGTTTTTTAACTATGAATTTAATCTCCGTGTTCTCTGTGGTTTAAAAGAATCGCTCAATTCGGGTATAACCAATGACCCATGACCTGTTTTTTATGGCTTTTTTACTTCCTTCCCGGGAAGCCGGACGCTTAGAACCGGGCAAGAAGCTTTTCGTACTACTTTTTCGGCAGTGCTCCCAAAGAGAACATAATCAAGCCCGGTACGGCCGTGCGTTCCAACAACGATCAATTCCACTTCTTTTTCTTTGGCTGTCCGAATGATCTCGACAAAAGGGGTCCCGTTAATGATCATGCTTTCATAATTTTTAAACCCTTTTAGTTCGACTTCACAAAGGTTTTTCATCTCCTTTTCGGTAACGTCGGAGATATTACGGTTGAACTTATCCATGGCATCGAAAGAGATCTCGGCATACATGCCCAACGGGTAACTGGGTTGCTGGATGACGTGCACAATATAAAGTTTGGCGTCATATTTTTGGGCAAAAGAGAGGGCATAGGTCAGGGCCCACTTTGAATTTTCCGAAAAGTCTGTGGCGTAAAGAATTTTTTTGATCTCTGCCATGGTCTGAACCCCCTTTCAATGAAACCTAAAAAAGGCGATTTACCACAGAGAGCACAGAGGAAAGTTAAGATAAATCAAGGAAATAAACTCCTTTTTGATATTTAACTCTGTGCACTCGTTAAGTGAAAACAATGAAACATTTTGTCTGAAGAATTGATTATATGAGAACCCAGAGAAAAGATTGAGCTTATCTTGTTTTTTAACTATGCAATTAATCTCCGTGTTCTCTATGGTTTAAAAGAATCGCTCAATTTGGGTCAAAATAATCTTTTTTAAGTTCCTTCCCCCATCAACTTTGATGGTTTTGTTAAAAGTCCATCTGTCCCGCGCTTCGCGGGATTGCGCTGCAATGAAGCCTGTGAGTTGTGCAGGGCCTTGCATCTGATGTAGGGGCACAGTGACCGTGCCCCTGCCCAACAAATTTTCCCGAGTGTCCATATGTTAAACTCTATTTAGAATTTGTCAAGGTATAAATTTTTGTATAGGAATTTCCTTATGGGACACGGATTCACCCAGAAAATT
>JAOUFX010000409.1 GCA_029857975.1 Deltaproteobacteria bacterium
ATCCTGGCATCCTCACCCCGGTAGGTCAGGTAAAACTTGAAGGAAGTGATTCCCCACTCCTCAATGTACTTCGGAAGGGAGGACAAGTGTTCGTCCGTGAGCAGCACCAAATGGAAAGAGAAATCTCCGTAGGCCAAAGATTCGCCGGCTTCCTTCATCGCTCGGTAAAGGGCATCATAAGGCTCGGGATGACGCAGAAACAGGAGGTTGGTACATACCCCTCCCAGGGCGGCCGCCTTCGTTTCCGTGGCCAGATCCCGAATTCCATCCCCGATCCCAATATGGGAATGAGGTTCAATAACCCCTGGAAACACATAGAGCCCTGTGGCATCGATTATGGAGTCCGCCGGAAGATCATTTCCCGCTTTTAAAATGGCGGAGATCCTGCCGTCTTGAATCCCGATATCCCCCGCTATAATTCCTTGCTTGGGGATTACTAATTTTCCTCCCTGAATCAGGAGGTCAAAATTCATCTCTTTTCCTTTCGATGGGTTCTACTGCCAGAGAAGCCGTCTTGTGGCGCTTTAGGCTGCAGAGACTTTAACCCGGTCTTTTATGTTCACCCTTTTCCTTTAGGGAAAAGGCCGATGTCCTCCCAGGCTTGGATGACTTCCTTATACCCACCCGGGGATATTCCGCCAAAGTATTCACTTAAACTTAGGGAGGCCGACCATTGGAGCCTTTGAACCGTGGCCTTGGTCATAATCGGATCCGTACCAATTTTCTCCAGAAGTCTGACCGAGGATTCCATTTCCATTACTCTTCTTCCGGCATGAACCGCGTCGCTTCCTACAAAGCGATCAACAACCGGTTCAAGGCCTTTGACGAAGAATTGATTGAGAGCCAAAAGTACCGGTTCCTCTACCTGGTAGTGATGAGATGCCAAAAGCATCTCCACCAGGAGCGCTTCGAAGCCCTTGGTGGCGATGCTCAGAATGAGCTTGATGGCCGAAGCCTGACCGGGTTCCTCCCCGACGACCTTGAGATTCATGCCGTGCTCATTCAAAATCCGCGCCGCTTCTCCCGCATAGAGTCCGGCTACATAGATCAGTACTTTGTGTCCATAAATCGGCAGGGAACCCATCATGGCTCCATCCACGAACTTCGCTCCGCTGGGTTCTACCAGGGCGGCGATCATCTTCATATCGTCGGGGAAAGAGGATGTTAGGTCAACATAAATCTGCCCCGTTTGCAGATGAGTAGCCACTTCTTGGGCCACGGGGACGCATGCTTCCGGGGTAACAACCGCAAGGACCATATCGGATTGTTCTACTACTTGCTTGGCTGAGTCGAGAATCTTTACCCCTGCTTCCTGGGCGCGTTTTATCACCAAGATTCCTCTGTCGAGATCGGGCGTGCGGAGATCGTAGAGGCACATGCGGGTTACTCCGGCAGAATAAAGCCCATGAGCGATCTCAAAGCCTGCTTCACCAAAACCAATAAATCCCATGGAAAAACGATCATTCATCGCCTATCCCCTATCATAATCCGAAAATGGCAATTCAGCCCGCGCTTGCTTCCAGCTCTGCCTGTAAGCAAGTTTCTTTCGTCGCCAATGAGTTGTCCTCCTTTATTGATGATCTCGTAAAAGGTCATCAGAATTATGGTTTGGTAAAAAGCTCTCCGCCTCAGGCGGACAAGGCGCGCAAATCCTGTAGGGGCACGAAGCATCGTGCCCCTACTAAACCGCCGCAATGATTCACCCTGTTAGATAACCACCAAGATAAATCTGCTCTTGGAAATCGAATCGCCGCCCTATACTTCCGATGCGGAGTTTCTGATCTAACAGGGCGGGGGTGAAGCGCAACGCCACACATGGACTTTTTACGAAACCATCTTATTTTACTTCCACAAAATCGGTCCCTACGGGCGGACAGGTAAAGAACTCCAGGTAACGAAATTCTTGCTGGGAAGTGTTCACGGTCGTGTGTTTTTCTACCCGGGGAATGAAAATCACGTCGCCGGCTTTAATGGGAATCTCTTCGCCTTCCAAGATCTCCGTTGCCTCTCCGCTGATGGCCACAATAATGGATTCACGTTTTTCGTGGTAATGGTAGGGCGGCCCGCTGCCAGGCACAAGGACGACAAAAATTCCACCGAGATCCCTGGCCTTATTTTCATCGGTTAGGATCTCCCCCCGGTATTTTTCGCCCGGAGTCGGATTTTCCATCTGACCATACTCTTCGCTCCTGAAGATCCTCATTACCAACCTCCTGGATGGAATGAAATTATTTTGGATCTTTGGTGGTCTAAAAACCATAGGAAATAAACCTATCCTAACAAATCGCCCCTGTTCAAGCAATATAATGTTACATCTTGTCTCCATTCACCTTTTATTTTCCTTCATGATTTCAGAAAGATTATCAAGACCCGACGGGGAGGTGCTGCGCGCCGGCCAAACGGTGGGAGCAAACCTTTCCGCACCCCTTCACTCTGCCTCTGCAAAAAGAGAGCACAAAAATCATATATCTTTGCTCCGACGGCGGAAGTAAAGCCCCAGGTCATGGAAGAACCACTGCCTTTGGGCCCAGCGTAGCACCTCCCCGCCGGGTCCGGGAAAAGACTGCCCGGACCGGACGGGAGGGTGCCCGTTGAAAAAATGCTGATCCCGGCTGGAAAATTATGATATGATCGACCGGTCATCTGGGTCAGAAAAAACAGGATTGGCGCCTTGCTCCGGCATACGCCTGTTTTGGAAAAAGGAGAGGGTTGATTCCGAAAGCAGAGGGAAAATTGCACATCATTGTATGTATCAAACAAATTCTTGATCCGGAGATACCCCCTCGCAATTTTCAGGTGGACCAGGCCTCGAAAAAAGTGATCCCGGGGGATGCGGCCTTGGTGATCAATCCATTCGACGTTAATGCCATTGAAATAGCCCTGCAACTGAAGGATCGCCAAAAAAACTGTACGGTCACCGTCCTGACCCTGGGTGGGGAACCTTGCGGTAAAGCCTTGCGCCATGCCTTGGCTATGGGTTGTGACGAGGCCATCTGGCTGAAGGATGCTTTCTTTGAAGGGCTGGACTCAGCGGCAACAGCAAAAGTGATCGCCAGAGCAATCCAAAAGATGGAACAGGTTGATCTGGTGCTTTGCGGCCGCCAAGCAGGCGATTGGGACATGGGGCAAATAGGATCCCTCATTGCCGAGGAACTCTCCTGGCCTTGCCTTACGGTGGTTTCGCAAGTAACCTTAGAGAATGACAGGCTGCGTTGGCAACGAGAAGTAGAGAAAGGCGTAGAAATTGTGGCCACGGACATGCCGGCCCTGGCTACGATTACCAGCTCCAGTGCGAACCAGCCCCGCTACGCTACAACCAAAGGCATTGTTTTGGCCAGTCGAAGAAAAATCCCGACTTGGTCAGCCCAGGATCTTGGAATTTCTGAAAAATTGGCCCGGTTGATCGTGGTAGAAGATGTAACGGTCCCCAGCTATGAAAGGCAAATTCAAATTATCGAGGGGGAAGATGGAATGATCAAAGGAACCCGGCTGGCCCAGGTTTTAGCGGCCATGAAAGTATTAAAGTGAAGGGGGCCAAGAGACATTGCCGGGAATCTTAACATCCGTCACCATTAAAAACGGCTTCCCCTCGATGTCCAGCAGAGAAGTTTTGGGCATGGCGAGGAGAATCGCCGGCCAAACCGGAGATCGGGTGGCCGCCGCCCTGGTGGGGGCGAATGTGGCTTCTCTCGCCCAAGAATTGGGTGGGGCGGGGGCCGATGTTGTCTACCTCAGCGAAAGTGAGTTTTTATCGGAATTTCAAGCCAATGTTTATCTTAAAGTTTATCAGGATATTGGGAAGGTAGCCCAACCGCATACCATCCTTTTCCCTGCCGATGCCATCGGGATGGACTTGGCTCCTCGCCTGGCCTACCGCCTGGGAGCAGGACTGGTTACTGACTGCGTAGATTTTGAGATTAGAGACGGAAGATGCATCTTTATCAAGCCGGTTTACGGTGGGAAAGCACTGGCCCACCTGCGAGTGACCACTCCTGTTGCCTTGGCTACCGTTCGCGCACGAACCCAGGAACCATTTCCAGCGGACTCCAGCCGGATCCCCGAGCGGGTAGTCATTGCGCCGCAAATTGAGTCGATCCCCCGGGAAACGACGGTCATAGAGCGCCTCGAG
>JAOUFX010000410.1 GCA_029857975.1 Deltaproteobacteria bacterium
CAAAATGGCGTGTGCCAGGCCTGCCACATGAACCTGCGCCCCCAACTTCATATCGAGTTGCAAAAACAGGTTGCTCTCATTCTGTGTCCCAACTGCAGCCGCATCCTCTTCTGGGCAAATGGGTTGAATAAGGCCAAAGGAACGTGAGCGCAGAAAAATCCTCTGCTTCCCTCCCCTTCTTCCAGGAAGAGAAAGAAATCTCTCCCCCTACTGAAGAAAAGATTCTTCGGTACTTGGCTCAAACTCTGAGTGTGGCTAAAACTTTGAAACGTTTTCCCTTATTAAAAACAAAAGATTTGCAAGACCTGCTGGTAAAAAGCGCCCAACGAATAAGTGAAGGCGCAGCAATACCTCAATCCCCCCCTCCCCAAGAAGGGACCTTAGAATTTTTTATTCATACCGACGGAGCTGCCCGCGGCAATCCAGGTGAAGCGGGTATCGGGGCCGTGATTGCAGATCCTCACGGACGGACCGTTAAGGAATTAAAGCGTTTTCTGGGGAATGCCACCAACAATGTGGCGGAATACCAGGCTGTGATTTTCGCCCTGGAAAAAGCCTGGCAGCTGGGAGCTGCCATTGTTAGGGTGTACCTGGATTCAGAGTTGGTAGCCCGACAACTGCGGGGAGAATACAGGGTGCGCGAACCTTACCTCAAGACGCTGCATCGACAGGCCATAGAGACCTTGAATCGTTTTTCTAAATATAGTATTCATAATATACCGAGGGAAGAGAACCGCCGGGCTGATCAGCTGGCCAACGAGGCCATTGATCAAAGAGTGAATCATACATAGCAATATAGCCCATGGCAATTTAGCTCGTAGCCTTAAAGCAAGACCCATGAGCTACATTGTTATGCGCTAAATTTGATGGACTCGTAAAAAGTCAAAATTTGGATGGCAATGTAAAAAGCTCCAGATGCAAGGCGCGCCAATCCTGAGGAGTGAGGCGTACTTATAGGTACGCCGCAACGACGAAGGATGCAGCGCAACGCCGCAGATGGACTTTTTACGAAGCCATAAAATTTGCGGAAGGGGGTCGGGTGATCGCTCGCTGCCAGCGGGAGGAAAGTCCGAGCTCCACAGGGCAAGGTGGTCGCTAACAGCGACCGGGGGCGACCCCAGGGAAAGTGCCACAGAAAACATACCGCCCCGCGTTGCGCGGGGTAAGGGTGAAAAGGCGAGGTAAGAGCTCACCGCACCCCTGGCGACAGGGGTGGCAGGGCAAACCCCACCTGGAGCAAGACCAAATAGGGGAGCGTTTGAGGGTGGCCCGCTCGATGCTCCCGGGTAGGTCGCTAGATCCCGGCAGCAATGCCGGGGCCAGAGGAATGATCACCCTCTCCGGATCGATTCCGGGGAGACAGAACTCGGCTTACAGACCCGCTTCCGCTTTTTTCCTCTTCCCCCGAACTTTTCAGAAAGGAACTGCACCGGATGTCCATTTACGAATTCGAAGGGAAAAGGCCTAAGATCGGAGAAACTTCTTTCGTCCATCCTGCTGCGGTCCTCATCGGTGGGGTGACGATCGGGGAAAATTGTTACATCGGCCCAGGGGCTGTTTTGCGCGGTGACTTTGGGTATGTTGAAGTTGGCGATGGTTCCAATATCCAGGAAAATTGTGTCATCCATACCTATCCTGAACAGACCGCCCGGATGGGGCGGGACAGTCACATCGGCCATGGAGCCATTGTCCACGGCTCGAAAATCAAGGAGAATGTCCTGGTGGGCATGGGAGCCATCCTGCACGAGGGAGTGGAAATTGGCGACAATTGCATCATCGGATCAGGGTGTGTAATCACGGCCAACCGCATCATTCCCGCAGGAAAGTTGGTGGTCGGTGTTCCCGGCAAGATCGTCGGCGATGTCTCCCCGGAGATGAACAAAGCCAAAGTGTTTGGCACCAAGCTCTACCAAACCCTTCCCCGTCGCTATAAAGCAACCCTGAAAATGATCGGATAATTTTCTTGTTTCCTGATTTTTCTGTTTTCGTAAAAAGTCAGAAAAACCGTCGCGCCTGCGAAAGCTTGTCCTCGCGCAAGCGGGGAGCAGGAGTCCAGACGTCGTCCCCCGTATCAAGTACGGGGCAGTCCCGCCTGCGGCGGGATGGATTCCCGCTTTGGCGGGAATGACGAAAAGGGAACAAAATGAACTTTTTACCAAGCCATCAATCTTGCGGTTTGGATTTGCAGGAATAAAATTTTTTGAGGAGGAAGTCTAATGGAGTTGAAAGAAAACCGCGTCAAGAAAGCTCTTAAGGCAGGCCAGATTTGCATCGGCAGTATGGTTTCCAGCTTCCGTTCGCCGCAGATCGCCCAGATTTACGCTATCTCGGGCTGGGATTATCTCATTATGGACACGGAGCATAGTTTTTTCGATTATGGATCTCTGGCGGATATTTTTTCGCTGGCCCGTACCGAAGAAATTGTACCTCTCGTCCGGGTGACCGTTGCTACGTATCCCTATCTGGCTCGAGCTTTGGACGTAGGGGCCATGGGGGTGATTTGTCCTCATGTGGAGACCCCCGAAGAGATGCGCCTTATTTTAGATAGCTGTCTCTATGCCCCCCTTGGGCAGCGCGGCCTTTCCATGAGCAACATCCATCTCGCCCATCGTCGCGCTACGCAAAAGGAATACGTGGAGTGGGCGAATGCCCATACTCTGATCGTCATTCAACCGGAAACCAGGAAAGCGATCGAAAATATCGAAAAAATCGTCTCCATCCCGGGGGTGGATGCCGTGATGATCGGACCTCATGACCTCTCTCTTTCCTTGGGCATCGTGGGCCAAATGAAGCACCCCCAAATGGCCGAAGCTTACGAGCGGATCATCGCCGCCTGCCAGAAATTTGGGGTTGCTCCGGGCATCCACTTGACGGAATTCGACCAGGCCCGAGAATGGCTGGCCAAGGGGATGCGTTTCTTCACCTTTCAAAACGATATCCGCATGCTCGTCGATGCCGGGAAATCCTCCACCGCGCAGCTGCGCCAATTCATCCAGCAGAAGGTTTGAGGGCTTTCTCTCTCTTGCCCGGACCCGGTCATCGCCTGCTCAACCGATCCTGATCAGTTTGGGAAAACCGGGTAGCTCCCTGGGTGGTGAGAGGTTTTTTCCTTGGAAGCTCCAGGAAACCTCGCCTACATAGATGTCACCCCGGGAATCGACAGCCAGGCCATGAGGGGCCAGAAATTGGTGGGGTTAATTTTTAATATCCCAGCTTCTTTTCTACTTCATAAAGGGATTGATCGATGGCTTTCAGCCCTTCCTCAACTTCTTTCCGGGTGATGGTCAAGGGGGGAGCAAATTCCAGAGCATTACTTCCCATTCCTTTGATGATCACCCCATGGGCCCTTCCGGCCAGGGTAAGTTGGAATATAATATTTTCTTCGGGTGGGAAGGGGATTCGCTTTTTCTTATCCTTAACGATTTCCAGGGCACACCATAACCCCAATCCCCGCGTTTCACCGGCGATGGGGTGATATTCAAGATCCTTCAATCCTTCCAGAAAAACCTTGCCCATGGCAGCGGCATTGGCTACCAGATTTTCCCGTTCGATAATTTCGAGGGTCGCCAAGGCAGCAGCACAGCATACCGGGTGGTTCCCATAGGTGTGAATGTGCAAAAAAGTAGGGATGTTTTCGGCAATCTTGCGGGTGGTCGCAGCTGCGCCTAATGGAGCATAACCGCCGGTCAGCTGCTTGGCCATGGTCATGATGTCCGGTTTAATGTTGTAATGCTCCGACGCGAACATTTTCCCCGTCCGGCCGAAGCCGACGATGACTTCATCGATAATGAGCAGAACTCCGTACTTGTCGCAGATCTGCCGGATGCGGTCGAAGTAACCATCCGGTGGCGGAAGAGCTCCGACCCCTTGCATCAGGGTCTCGGCAATGAAAGCAGCCACCAAGTCAGGCCCCTCGAATTGGATCAAAGCATCGAGGGCATCGGCGCAGGCCAAGTCGCAGGCCGGATAAGTAAGGTTCAAGGGGCAGCGGTAACAGTAAGGAGGAATTAAAAAAGCATGGCCCGGGACCAGAGGGGCCATGACGTTACGCACGGGGTTCATAAAGCCTAACGCGCTTAACGCGCCCATGGTCTGGCCATGGTAGGCGCTCTGGCGGGAGATGATC
>JAOUFX010000411.1 GCA_029857975.1 Deltaproteobacteria bacterium
CCAGGCGGAACAGGCCCTCTCCCAAGGGAAAAACAGTCTGGTGGACCTCCTTACCCAATTGGCCCACTGGAGGAATCTGCTCATTGACCTGGCCCGCCGTTCGCAAGAACTCTCCCAGCGTAAAGGTAAGATCGGTCGGGAGAGAGAAGAAGCGGAGTTGAAGATTGAAGAGACCCGCGCCCTCCTTAGCAACATATCTCTGCAGTTAGACGATTGCCGGAAGGCCCGCCATCAGATTGAGGAGGAACGGCAACGGAAAATGCTGCGGATCAAAGAACTGCAATCTTCCCTGGCGGCGCTGCAAGAATCACTGGCCCAGAGCAGGGAACGCCTGAACCGGCAGAGCTCACGCCTGAACTCCCTTCTGGAGTTACAGAAAAACTTTGAAGGGTACCAGGAGGGGGTGCGAGCCATCCTGCGGAAACGGCAGGCGCAGGAATCGGTCCAGAACGGGATTTACGGACTGGTTGAAGACATCGTCGAGACGGAACCAAAATACGAAAGCGTGGTTGAGTCGGTCTTGGGGGAGCGGTTACAACACTTCATCGTCCAGGATCATCAAGAAAGTCTGAAGGCCATTGCCTACCTGAAAGCTGAAGGAGCGGGGCGCTCCACCTTTATTCCCATGCAGTTGAAACCAAGCCCAGCCCTGTCTTCACCGGCCTCCACCCAGGAAGGAGTGATCCCGCTTTTAAATCTGGTTAAGGTGAAGGAAGAGTTTGTTCATCTGGCGACCTATCTTTTCGGAGATGTCTGGGTGGTCCCCGACCTGCGCCAGGCCCTTGACCTTTGGAACCGTAACTCCATCTGGAAAACCCTGGTTACCCTCGATGGGGAAGTTCTGCATCCTTCCGGCATCGTCACGGGAGGGAGCAAGGAGCAAATCGGCTCAGGCACCTTCCACCGTAAACGGGAAATTCGCGACCTGACTCAAAGCACAGAACAACTGCGGCAGCAAGTCATGGAGTTGGAAAGCACCCAAGAGCAACTGGCCAAGAGCATTAAGGAACTGGAAGATGCGATCGCCGGGCTGACCCAAACCCTCCACGGCCAGGATTTACAGATTGTTAGCGAAACGAAGGAGATAGACCAGTATCAGGCCGAATGGAAACACTGGCGGCAAAAGATCGAAACCCTGCTGATGGAGGAAAGCCAGCTGGCCGAAGAGCTGGTCGCATGCCAGCAGGAGGCCCGGAAAACCGAAGCGGCGCTTCAGACCTCCGAACTTCTAAAAAGCGAAAAGGAGGAAAACCTTCGCTGCCGAGAGCAAGATTTACAAAACCTGAAGGATGAAATCGAAGGGCTCATGGCCGAAGTCACGGAAGCGAAAGTACGCCTGGGCGCTTTTCAGGAGAAGAAACAGAACCTGGACCAAAACCTGGAGCGAGCCCGAAAACTTTCTCAGGAGACGGCCGCCCTTCTGGAGCAACGCCGCCGGGAAGTTCAGGAAAGCATTCAGCTCATCCGCGCCGCCGAAGAACAAAGACGTCTGGCCGAGATTGACCTCCACCGCCTTCTGGCGGTGCATCAGGAACTCCAATCTCATCTGGAAGGCGGGAAGGAGGCTTTACGCGCGGAGCGGGAGAAGCTCGAAAAAGAAGAGAGTCGTTGGAAAGAACGCCGGGGAACCCTCCAGGACCTGCTGGGAAAGAAAAACACCCTTTCCATGAAACTCATGGAACTCGACCTGAACATCAAACACCTCCTCTCCAATGTGGAGGAGAAACATCGCCTGAGTCCCGAAGCCCTCCTGGCCCGGAAAGATGAGCGAGATTACTTTTCTCCGGAGGTGGAAGCTCGCCTCGGGGAACTGAAATCTTTGATCGAGTCCATGGGTGAAGTGAATCTGTTGGCCATTCAGGAATATGAGGAGGCCAAAACCCGTTTGGAGTTTCTGACCGAACAGGAAGCAGATTTAGTGCAATCTTTAGAGGCCCTGGACCAGGCGATTAAGAAGATCAACCGCACTTCCCGTAAGCGCTTTGCGGAAACGTTCGCAGCGGTAAACCAGAAGTTCAAGGAGACCTTCATGGTTCTCTTTAACGGCGGGCGGGCGGAGCTCGTGCTTACGGATGAATCCAACCTTCTGGAAACCGGTGTGGACATCATTGCCCAGCCACCGGGAAAGAGGTTGCAGAACATCAGCCTTCTTTCCGGCGGGGAGAAAGCCCTGACCGCCGTGGCTTTAATCTTTTCTCTTTACTTGATTAACCCCAGCCCCTTCTGTCTTATGGACGAAGTGGATGCTCCCCTGGACGACGCCAATATCGGGCGGTTCAACAAGATGATCAAAGATATGGCCCCAAAATATCAGTTTATCCTCGTTACCCACAACAAACGCACCATGGAACTGGCGGACACGCTTTACGGTGTCACCATGGAAGAACTGGGCATCTCCAAGCTGGTCTCGGTAAAATTGAATTAAAAATAACGAAAAGGGGTCCAGGGTCCAAGGATTCCAGTGCTCAAGGGTGAACCCCAGGATCACGATTTTTTAAATCCCCGAATCAAAGGGTCTTGCTTTTCACCTGAACCCCTGAATCCTGGGATCCTTGAACCCATTTTTTATTGGGAGAACTATGGCTGAAGAGAAGAAGGGATTTTTCCAGCGGCTGAAACAGGGTCTTTTTAAGACGCACCAAGGTCTGGTCAGCAGGATCGATCAACTGATTGCCGGCAAGAAAGAAATCGATGATGATCTTCTGGCGGAGCTGGAAGAAATTTTGATTACCAGCGACATCGGGGTAAAAACCACCCAGGAATTGTTGCATAATGTCGCGGTAAAGGTTCGGCGCAAGGAACTCGAGGATGCGGATTTATTGAAAAAAAACCTCCAGGAACAAATGCTGCACATCCTCAGCCAGGAGGAGAATTCCCTTCAGCTCTCGGCCGCCCGCCCTTTTGTCATCATGGTCATTGGCGTCAACGGTACGGGCAAGACGACGACCATCGGGAAGATGGCCCAGAAATTCAAAGCTCAGGGGAAATCGGTTCTCCTGGTAGCCGCTGATACTTTCCGGGCTGCGGCTATCGAGCAACTGGAAATCTGGGGGCAACGCGTGGGCTGCGAGGTGATCAAACAAAAGAGCGGTTCCGACCCCTCAGCGGTCGTTTTCGATGGCTTGAAAGCCGCAAGATCCCGGGGAACGGACGTCGTCATCGTGGATACGGCCGGCCGGTTGCATACCAAAGTCAACCTGATGGAGGAATTGAAAAAAATCAAACGGATTATGGAACGAGAGATGCCCGGTGCTCCCCAAGAGATTCTCTTGGTTCTCGATGCGACGACCGGACAAAACTCCATTAGCCAGGCCAAGATGTTTAACCAAGCCGTGGGAGTAACCGGGATCGCTCTGACCAAAGTGGATGGTACCGCCAAAGGGGGGATTCTGATTGCCATCTCCGATGAGCTGAAAATTCCTCTGCGCTACATCGGCATCGGGGAAAAAGTAGATGACCTGCGCGATTTTAACGCCAGGGATTTCGTCGAGGCTTTGTTTTGAAATATGGGAACGCCTTGCGCCTATCTTTTTAACTTGATCTCGCCGCTTTTGGAAAAGGGGACGGTGGTGCTGCCCATACTGGCCTTGATGATGGCTGCCCCCTCGATTTTATACTGCAAATCCTTGCCGGCCAGGATAAAGGCCAAGGGGTTGCCCAGGTTTCTTAAGTTCGTTTGCAAAGGAACCGGAACCAGGGTTGAAGCCGCCTTCACGATTTTAATTTCTTTTTCCAGACGACCTTTGCCCACTTCCTGACCGCTGAGATAGACCGTGTATTCCAGGGCTCGCAGCTTCAAATCAAACTGATTCGGGTTTTGGACTTCGATGCCAAAAAGGAAATCGATTTCCTGGAAGGAGATGTGCTTGATCTCGATTTCCTTCAAAGTGAAAGTGGGCTTTTCCAGAAATAAGCTAAGGCAAGAGGACAGCAGAAATAATAATCCAGCCGCAGTGATCCTACCCAAGTATCTCATCCGCCTACAGGACCTCTGTTTATCAATCTATCCAACGGTTACCCCGCTGTCAACCTTTATCTAATGGTAATTTTTTTAGCGTGAAACCTCTGGAAAAAATGTGTTACATTAAATTGCCCATGACGATTCTTATATCTAACATTA
>JAOUFX010000009.1 GCA_029857975.1 Deltaproteobacteria bacterium
TAGCGGATTCACATCCACTTCCTTCACGGCTTCGAGTTCCAGGCCCAACCTGCCGGCATTGATCAACATTGAAACCAGTAGATCCATATCCACAGGGGGCATGCTGCGAAACGGTCCCAATACAGAAGCTCCTTTGATTTCCTGGGCCATCTCGATGGCGTCTCGCTTCTCTAACGGGGCAATGCGGAAAGAGACGTCTTTGAGGACCTCGGTGAAAATCCCCCCTAAGCCAAACATCACACAAGGGCCAAATTGGGCATCCCGAATCATGCCGATCACCAATTCCCGGGAGCCCTTGACCATCTCTTGGACCAAGATCCCGTCCAAAGAAGTTTCTCCCACGCGGCTCACGATGGCATCATAGGCCCGTTCCACTTCTTTGAAGTTCCGCAGATCTACCTCGATCAATTTTTTTTCGGTTTTGTGGGCAATCTCCGGAGAACAGCCCTTGAGGACTACAGGCAACCCAATCTCCTTTGCTGCCTTAACAGCCCCGGACCGGCTGGAAACCAATTTTTCCCTTACGACCGGGAATCCGTAGGTGCTGAGCAGACGCTTGGAGTCGTATTCTGAAAGCGATTTCTGCCCTTTTTTCAGGGCTTCTTGAATCAGTTCCATTCCAACCTCCGAATTGATATCAATATTGTAAGTTAATGACCCCTCATCCTTCCCCTCTCCCCCGTAAACGGGGGAGAGGGCGGGGGTCAGGGGGAAAGAAAAAAGTAATTTCCTTTCCTATCCAGTTTCTAACAACCTTCGGGTGTTTTGTCAAGAAATTCATTCGGACTCCACCGGCCATCTTAAACGGGCACCTCGCTTTAGCCTTCAACCATAATTTTGGCCATGGCCATCGGAATGGTAAAAAATTTTATTTCTTTTGCTTCTTCGAGTTTTCTTCTCTTTTTTCCAAAAAATCTTCATATTCGACAGCGCTAAATAGTTCTTGTAGCTCTGATGGGTCATCGAGTTCTATCACCAGTAACCAACCTTTCCCATACGGGTCGTCATTGACCAGAGAAGGTTCTTCTTCTAAATCTTTATTGATGGAAATTATTTCTCCGCTGACCGGACTATACAACTCCGCCACGGTTTTGGATGATTCCAAGGTCCCGAAAATATCGCCTTGTTCGATCTGCGAACCTTCATCCGGAAGTTCGGTGTAAAGAATTTCTCCCATTTCTTGCTGGGCAAAATCGGTAATGCCAACCGTCCCGCGGTTTCCGGTTACCTTTACCCAGGTATGTTCTTGAGAGTAATAGAGATCTTCTGGATATTCCATAATGACTCTCCTTTCTTATCTGTATCCCGTCCGGATGCTTTTCAGGAAATATCCGATCCGTTATTTCACCCGGGTGATGTATTCCCGGGTACGGGTATCAATCCGCACCACATCTCCCTCTTCCACAAAGAGGGGAACTTGAATAACCGCTCCCGATTCCAGGGTGGCAGGCTTGGTTGCTCCGGTGGCCGTATCCCCGCGGATTCCTGGATCTGATTTGACTATCCTTAATTCCACAAACATGGGCACCTCGATGCCGATCGGGCGTCGGTTATGAAAAAGGGCTTTGATCACAATGTTTTCTTTAAGGAAATCTTTACTACCTCCTAACTGGTCAGCCGTGAGGAAGAGTTGTTCGAAGGTTTGAGTGTCCATGAAATGGAATTCTCCACCGGTCTCATAAAGAAACTGCATTTCTTGCTCTTCCAGGTCAGGTTTATCCACCCGGTCACCGGACCGAAATGTCTGGTCGATGACGTTTCCGCTCACCAGGCTTTTCAGGCGCGTACGCACAAAAGCCCCCCCTTTTCCCGGCTTGACGTGCTGGAAATCGACGATGACAAAGGGTTCTCCCCCAATTTCGATCTTTAGGCCTTTGCGAAAATCTGTCGTCGAATACATGAACCCTACTCCTAAAAAAAATATTTACCTAAAAAAAGCGATTCACCACAGAGGGCCCAGAGGAAAATTAAGATAAAACCAGGAGAGCACCGCCTCATTTTGGCAAGGGAATTTTCCCGACCCCTGGACATGGTTTGCGCCCAATTTTATTTTTCAGCCTTAAGAATTAACGGGCTAGGATGTTTTCTTCGAGGTCCTTTGATAGGACCGTTAACTTTTCGCATCCCCGTCCGGTGACCCAAACCATATCTTCCAAACGCACCCCTCCCCAACCGGGGATGTAAATTCCAGGCTCGACCGTGAAAACCATCCCTTCTTCTGCAACCCCTCGGCCTTGGGGTGAGATGCTGGGGGCTTCATGAACGGCCAGCCCGACGCCATGGCCTGTTCCGTGCCCAAAAAACTTGCCGTACCCTGCCCGGGAAATGACCTCGCGGGCTGCCGCGTCGATTTGCCGGAAATTTACTCCCGGGCGGATGGATTTAAGGGCTTTCCCTTGGGCTCGCCGGACGATTTCATAAACTTTTCTCTTTTCTGCATCCGGCTGTCCCAAGATTAAAGTCTTGGTTTCATCGGAGTGATAACCCCGATAGCTGGTACCAAAATCTATGACCACGGTATCTCTCTTCTGTAAACGTTTGGCCGAAGCCGCTCCGTGGGGAAGCGCCGCCCGAGGACCTGAAGCCACGATCGTGTCAAAGGCCACTTTATCGCCCCCCCGGCGTTTCATGCGGTATTCTAAAAATTCGGCCACCGAATTTTCTCGCACCCCAGCCCGTATCCTGGATAATGTGTCGATAAAACTAACGGAAGCGATATGGACAGCCCGGCGAATTTTTTCCAGTTCTTCGGGTTCTTTGCGAACCCTCAATTTGGAAATCTCCTGGGCTAAGGGAATGAAGGAAACACGGGGCAATTTTTCTTTCAATTTTCTGTAGTCTTCATACGCCATGGCGTTGGATTCAAAACCCAAACGTTTAATGTGCAGAGGCTTCAAGAATTGGGTTAATCCTGAGATTTTATGCCGATATCTTTTAACGGCAGCGTTATGAATTTCTCCGCGCGCCTGCTCTTCATATCTCGAATCGGTAAAGAAGGTGCGTTCTTGGCCGGTAACGATCAAGGCCCCATCGCTTCCTGAAAAACCGCAGAGGTAGCGGATATTGTCCCGACTGACAAAAAGAATGGCATCGACCTTTGCCCGGCTGATAATCTTATCTAAAAGTAACTGCACCCGAATCCTCTTCAGGGGGAAAGCGGTTCGTCTTTCGGAGCCACCGCTGCTAACCATCGCTCCAGTTTGTGCATCGTCCTCTGGTACGCAGCCGCTTTTCGCTGGGGTTCCATTCGCTTTTGCAGGCTTATATATTTTTCCTGAACATCGGTATTTCCCGGTTCGCGCGTAAGGATCTCTTGATAGATGGAGAGGGCTTTTTCCGGGTGACCTTGCTTAAGGTAAATTTCCGCCAGCGTATCGGTCTGAATCACTTGTTTTGCTTGATCGTCTGGGAGAGTTCCTCCATGCGCAGCGAGATCTTCCTGGGTGTCCGGTTCGGCTGGAATCGACCTCAGCTTTGTTTTCTGCCGCAGCAAATCCATTTCCAGGGGGGTTAACCCTTTTTTCGGCTTTTCCTCTTCCCGCGGAAAATATAAGGCTTTTCTGATCACCTCTAAGGCCTGGTCTACGTTTTTCTCCTGGAGATAGACCTGGCTCAGCAGCTTATAAACGGAGAGACATTCCTCGATGCCATCGGCAACTTTTTCTAATTCTTGCTTCGCTTGGTCAATCATCCCTTTCTCTAAATAACATTTTCCCAGAATCAACCGGCCGCGGAGAGCATCCGGCATTTTTTCTAAACCCTTCCGGCAGGTATCGATGGCCTCTTCGTAACGCCCCTGCAGTCGATAGGCTTCGGCCAGCTGGGTAAAATAATTCGAACCCGTTACCACACTTAACACTTCCTCATGGGCGTCGGACTTTTTATTATTCATCGCCGCGCTCCCTTTTTCTCCCATGATAAATTGGGGGTGATTTTTCGGCATATTCTCCGAATTCGAGAAAGATTCTTTAAATCGTCTCTGGGTTTTTCTTTGGGGGTTTCCAGTATCATCGGTATACCTTGAAAAGAAGGGTGCCCGAGAAAATTCCTGAAACCTGAAAATCCGATCTTCCCTTCGCCGATATGTTCATGACGGTCCGAGTGCGAACCCAACCCTCCCCCACAATCATTCAAATGAAGAAGAGACAGCCGTTCCCGCCCAATGGTACGGTTGATTTCCTTCGCCAGTAAATCAGCTTTGTCCGGAGTGCGCAAGTCATATCCAGCCGCATAGCCGTGGCAAGAATCGAAGCAGATGCCCAGTCTTTCGTTTGTTTCCACGCCGGCGATAATTTTTTGGAGTTCCTCTAAGGTTGCTCCAATGCCCTTCCCCGCCCCGGCACTGTTTTCCAGCAGGAGAGTAACCGGAACTTCCTGGCGCAATACAACCTGCAGAGCTTTTACCACTCGCTCCTGACCGCAGGCCTTACTTCTTTCCTTGGCACTGCCCAGATGGGTGACCACGTACCGGGCCCCGATTTGAGCCGCTCTTTTGATATCCAGGGCCAAACCCGCAATGGAGCGTTGATACAGGTGCTCATCTGGTGTTGCCAAGTTAAGCAAGTAAGGAGTATGCACCACAATGGGATCGATATCCTTTGGGGTGATGGCCTCTTGAAAAGCTGCAATGGCCCGGGAGGAAAGCGGTAAGGCCTTCCATCCGCGAGGATTCCGGGAAAAAATTTGCATGGTCGAGCACCCCAATTCCCGTGCCCGGGAGACGGCCTTTTCCATCCCCCCGGAGATCGAAACATGAACTCCTAATCGGATGGGGGATATTGGCATACCCTTTCTTCCCCTCTCCGCCCCAATCTTTGTTGATTATGAATATAATGAAGCGATTTCCTGCATGTCAAGGCTAAAATGTGGTTTCCTGCCGTTTTTTAGAAAATGTTGGTTTCTTTTTAACCTATTCCCTGCGGCAAAACGATTCTCTGGATGGCGCGTAAAGGCTCAAAGGCTGAAAGAGGCAAGGAGCGGAAGAGAAAAGGAGGCGGCCGAACTTGAAAAGAGAAAGCGCCTGTGTTATGATGCCAAAAAAATAGAGGACCCACCGGTTAATGGGGAGTCGGGAATGAAGATTACCAACGAAGAAGTTGAACACGTCGCTACCCTGGCCCGTTTAAAATTTAACGCCAAAGAAGAAGAACTCTTTACCACCCAGTTGAACAGCATTCTGGATTACATGGAACAATTAGAAAAAGTGGATACGACCAACGTCGAACCAACATTCCATGCCGTAGCCAGGAAGAATGTCTTCCGGGAGGATTCTGTCGCTCCTTCAATAAGCCAAGATCTCTCCTTAAGCAACGCTCCAGACCGGGATCGTGGTTTCTTTCGCGTTCCTAAAATCATTGAGTAGCCAAGAAATATTGAATCGTCCAATAGAAATCTTGTATTTCAGGTGTTGAAATGGAATTATGTCAATTGACTGCTTACCAGCTTCATGAAATGCTCATGCGCAAGGAAGTGACTTCCCGCGAAGTCACGGGATCCGTCCTGAAGCGCATTGCCCAGGTGGAAGATCGCGTCCACGCCTATATTACCAGAACCCCGGACCTGGCCATGGAACAGGCAGCCTTGGCTGACAGCCGCCTGCAAAAAGGAAATGCCGGCCCGCTGACCGGGATTCCTCTGGCCATCAAAGACCTGATTTGCACCCGGGGAGTACGCACCACCTGCGGCTCTCATATCTTGGAAAATTTTATTCCTACCTATGATGCTACGGTCATTGAAAAGTTAAAAGATGCCGGAGCCGTCTTGGTAGGCAAAGCCAACATGGATGAGTTTGCTATGGGCTCCTCCACCGAAAACTCCTTTTTTGGCCCGACCCGTAACCCCTGGGATCTGGAAAGAATCCCAGGAGGCTCCAGTGGAGGCTCAGCGGCCGCTGTAGCCGCGGATGAATGCATTGCCTCTTTGGGTTCCGATACCGGTGGTTCGATTCGCCAACCAGCCTCCTGCTGTGGGGTGGTGGGGATCAAACCGACCTATGGCCGGGTTTCCCGTTACGGCTTGGTAGCTTTTGCTTCTTCTTTGGATCAGATTGGCCCGCTGAGCAAAGATGTACGGGACGCTGCCCTTTTGCTTCAGGCCATCTGCGGCCGTGATAACCGGGATTCGACCTCTGCGGATGTACCCGGTCCTGACTTCACCAAAGCTTTGATTGACAATATCCGAGGAATGGTTTTAGGCATCCCCAGAGAATGTTTCCGGGAAGGACTTGACCCGGAAGTGGAAGCGGCTATTCGAGAAGCCATCCGCACTCTGGAAAAATTGGGGGCCAAAACCGTGGAAGTTTCCCTTCCCCACAGCGAATATGCCTTAGCCGTTTATTACATCATTGCTCCGGCTGAAGCCAGCTCCAACCTGGCCCGATATGACGGGGTCAAATACGGGTTTCGGGCCAAGGGTAATTTCGATCTTATGGAAATGTACAAAGAGACCCGTTCACCGGGATTCGGAGCGGAAGTTAAACGGCGCATCATGCTCGGCACCTACGCCCTTTCCGCCGGATATTACGAGGCGTACTATCGCAAAGCTGCTCAGGTCCGGACGCTGGTCCGGCAGGATTTTGAAAAAACCTTTAACCAGTGTGATGTTCTTCTAACGCCGACGTCTCCAACACCGGCCTTCAAGTTGGGGGAAAAGGTAGATGATCCTTTGCAGATGTATCTTTCCGACATTTTCACCATCCCTTGCAACCTGGCCGGATTGCCGGGGCTTTCCCTGCCCTGCGGATTCAACAAGCAAGGGCTGCCTATCGGTCTGCAAATCCTGGCCGATCATTTCCAGGAAGAAAAGCTGCTGCGGGCGGCCTATGCCTACGAACAAAATTCTGAATATCATCTGCGCAAACCGGCGTTATGAACGGAGTGGAACATGGAATATGAACCTGTTATCGGCTTAGAGGTACATGCCCAGCTTCTGACCCAAAGCAAAATTTTCTGCAACTGCTCTACCCGTTTCGGTGAGGAGCCCAATACCCTAACCTGCCCTGTTTGTACGGGTTCCCCGGGGAGTCTGCCGGTTTTGAACAAAAAAGTCGTGGAGTATACCCTGCGGGCGGCTCTGGCTACGCATTGCCGGATTGCTCCTTACAGCTTGTTTGCCAGGAAAAACTATTTCTATCCGGATCTGCCGAAAGGTTACCAGATCTCCCAATATGAACTTCCTTTGACCGAGCACGGCTATATCGACATCCAAATCGATAGCCAAAAAAAGCGTATCGGTCTTATCCGGATACACATGGAAGAAGACGCCGGAAAGCTTCTCCACGATCTTTCTTCGGAACGAGGCTCCCATAGTTATGTAGATTTTAACCGCACCGGAGTTCCTTTGATCGAGATCGTGAGTGCTCCGGACATCCGCTCCCCGGAGGAAGCCAGCGCTTACCTCAGAAAACTTCGCGCCATTCTGATGTTCCTGGACATCTGCGACGGGAACATGGAAGAAGGCAGTTTTCGCTGCGATGCCAACATTTCCCTCCGACCCAAAGGAGCCCAGACCTTCGGAGTGAAAACGGAATTGAAAAACATGAACTCCTTCCGCAATGTCCAGCGGGCTCTGGACTTTGAGATTCGCCGCCAAACCGCCCTTCTGGATCAAGGGGAAAAGATTTTCCAAGAAACACGGTTGTGGGACGCGGCTAAAGGAGTTACTGCCTCCATGCGGGGTAAAGAAGAGGCGCATGATTATCGGTATTTCCCCGACCCGGATTTGGTTCCGCTGGTCATTGATTCTCAATGGATCGAGAAAATCCGGGCCAGCTTACCCGAGCTTCCGGAATCTAAAAAAGAGCGCTTCATGCGGGAGTACGGAATTCCGGAGTATGATGCCGAAGTTCTTACCACCTCCAAACCCCTGGCCAACTATTACGAGGTCTGTTTGCATCACTACCCCAAGCCCAAGATCGTGAGCAACTGGATCATGTCTGAGCTTCTCCGGGAGCTCAAGAAGGATGAACGGGAAATTGAAGAATGCCCGGTTCCCGCCCTGCACCTCTCCGAGTTGCTCAAACTCATCGAAGAGGGAACCATCAGCGGCAAGATCGCTAAAAATGTCTTTGAAGAAATGTACCGCAGCGGGAAACAAGCCGAGGAGATCGTTCGCGCCCATGGTTGGGTTCAGGTTTCGGATGCGGCGGAATTAGAAAAAATTGTCGAACAGGTTCTGAATACGAATGCCAAAGAAGTTGAGGCCTACCATAAGGGCAAAGAGAAACTCTTCGGTTTTTTCGTCGGCCAAGTAATGAAAGCCACGCAAGGGAAGGCCAATCCGCAAATGGTCAATGAAATTCTGAAAAAGAAACTGGGAAATTAGTGGGCGTGTGAGTGTCAGTGGGGGTAAAAAATCTAACCACTGATACTTACACTCACACTCATACTGACACTCATACTGACACTCACACTCATTAGGCACTTACTTTGTCTCTTTTCCCTCAGCGCTGGCTCATCCTGATCATTCTCAATGCGGTCTATTTCTTCGTTTATTTCCATCGCGTTTCCACCGCCGTCTTGGCCCCGTATTTAACGGAAGCTTTTGCCGCCACGGCCACAAGTCTGGGAGGGATGTCCTCCGCTTATTTTTATCCCTATGCCTTAAGCCAGCCCGTGGTTGGCATCCTTACGGATCGTTTTGGCGCCAGAAAAGTCATTACTTTTTCCACCTTTATCGGATTCTTGGGAGCTTTCCTTTTCGGCTTAGCCCCCAATCTTCTCGGGGCGTCCTTTGCCCGGGCCTTGATCGGTTTTGGAGCTGCGGGAGTTTTTGTTCCGGCCTTGAAAGTGCTTCTCCCCTGGTTTGGAGCGAGAGCTTTCGCCCGAATGAGCGCGCTTCTCCTGGCGGTGGGCAATATGGGAGCGATTGCGGCTTCTACACCCTATGCCTGGTTTGTTCAGCAAGTTGGCTGGCGAACTTCTTTCTTTTTTATTGCTGCTTTTTCTCTTCTCTTAGCCGTCCTCTCCCGGACTTACCTCCGGAACATTCCCCCCGGTTACGCCCCGGAACCCGAAGAAAGAAATTACCAGGATTCCTCAAGTAAACAAGGTTTGGTCGATCTCATGAAAACTCCCTTCTTCTGGATCATAACTGCCCTCTTTTTTACTTTCGGTAGTCCCTTCAGTACCTTTCAAGGATTATGGGGTTATCCCTTTTTGATGGACGTTTTTGGTTATGAAAAACTTCAGGCCAGCAATCTCATTATGATCATCGCTGTCGGAGTCATCCTGGGCGGCCCGGTTTTAGGATACCTAACCGATAAAACCTTCGCCGGGGCCAAACGTCCCCTGCTTTCCGTTATGATTATGGTTCAGGTTTTTAATTGGTTCTGCCTTGTCTTCCTGGGTCCATCACTGGGAACGATTTTTCTTGGCTTCATCTTCTTCATTATGGGGATGACTTTGGCGGGGACTCTCTCTTTGGTCTGGTCGATCGTCCGTGAAGAATCTCCTCCGGAGAGGTTGGGTACGGTCATGGGTTTACTCAATCCGGCCCCCTTTCTGGGGGCGGCCATTTTCCAGCCACTCGCCGGTTATTTGATGGATCGGGTAGGCAAGAGTGGCGGTATTTTCCCCTTTGAAGCTTACCAACATGCCTTTGGCCTATGCCTTTCTTCACTCTCCATCTCGCTGGTTATCTCCCTTTTTTTAATCCGGAGGAGGAAAAGAGGTTAGAGAACGAATGCGACGTTTTTCTTCTATGGAATTTTTCATCTTTTCTCTATTCATATTCATCTCTTTTTGCCTCCCCTGCCCCCACTTATCGGTGGCCTCTCCGAGGGAGCGAATTAAAACATTTCTCCAGCGGGGGATAGAAAAAGGCCTCCATTTGGAAGAAAAGGCCGCGGGAGCCGAGCTGATGAAGGCCATTGAACTGGACCGGGAGAATCCGATTGGGTATGCCTGCTTGGCCATGGCTCATCTTTTCTTCTACGAGACCGGCTTTGAGGAGAAGGAGAAAAAGAAAAAAGAAGCGCTTTTATTACGGGCAGTAGAGGATGCCCAAGTCCGGGCCGAGAAAAGGATTGAGACCGATCCCCAAGATGCTGAGGCCTACCTTTCCCTGGCCATAGCGAAGATGGTCAAAAACCGCTGGGAAATCATTCGCAAGAATTATTTCCGGGCCTTACGTGAAGCGCAAAACGTCTGGGAATATCTGGAGAAGACTCGGGAACTAGACCCGGGAAATTATGACGTCTATTACCCGATGGGCGTACTCCATTACCACCTGGCCCAGGTTTCCGGAGTGGCCCGCTGGATCACAACTTTATTTATTACTGCCGGGGACCGCGAAAAAGGCCTAAAAGAATTTGAGCTGGCTTCCGCCAAGGGTTATCTTTTGAAGGATTTGGCCCGGGCTAATTTGGTATCGGCTTATTCCGGTTATGAAAAGCAACCGGCTCGCGCTCTGCCTCTGGCCAAACAGCTAAAAGAAAAATATCCCCAGAATTACAATTTTTCCTTTGCCCTGGCTAATGTCTTCTCGGACCTCGGCCAGGCAGAAGAAGCCTTATCATTAGCTGGAAAAATTGCCAACGGGATTGAGTCGGGAATTCCCCCCTACCGGCGCGAACTCTGGCCCCGCCACCAACAACTCTTGGGAAAAATATATTTTGACCAAGGAGATTATGATAAGGCCACGGATTACTTTCAACTGGCTCTTAAAGACACTGCAGCCTATAATGCTCGAGTAAGGGCACGGGCACTGGTTCGCCTGGGGATGATCCACGATATCCGTAAAGAAAGGAAAACGGCCGAGGAGTGTTACCAAAAGGCCCTGGAGATTGAGGGAGCTGAAGGTTTAGCCCAGCGCGAAGCTAAAGAATATCTGGACAACCCTTATAACCCCACCCAGCGGAAATGAAAATGGATTTTTTAAAGAACGTCATAAATAAGGCAGTATATTTCAGTCTCGTTTTTAAGTAAATAATACAAACGAAATAAATCATTTTACCCCCCACCCCTCCCTCCCCCTCAAGGGGGAAGGGTTAGGGTGGGGGTAATGTAACTTCATTTAAGACGTTTGTATGAGTGCGTGTCTCATTTCGTCAAGAATCAATTTTTAACAATCTATGATAAGGAGGGATAGGCATGAAAAAAGATAGTATTCCTTTTGGCCGAACCATGGGATTCAAGGTGGCCTTCTGCAATGCTCTGGCCATTGACCTCTCCCCAGCCAAACGAATGATCTGGGTTTCCGGCCAGATCGCCTTTGACGAACAAGAACGGTTGGTAGGAAAGGGAGACATAAGGGTTCAAACCGAACAGGTCTTAAAAAATATTCAAAGGGCTTTAACGAAGCTTGGAGGAACCATGGATGATGTGGTTCAGGTAACGGTGTTCGTGAAAGATATGAGCGGTTTGAAAGATATCCACGATATGCGCCTAAAGTATTTCCAGGAACCTTATCCGACCAGTACTCTGGTGGCAGTTAATGGATTTGTCCATCCGGACGCTCTGATTGAAATTAACGCCGTCGCCGTCATTTAAGCAGATCGAATGCCCTTTAACGGATCACCTATTAACATTCTCCCTCACCCTCCCCCTTTCTTTTTTAAGGTCGAGAAGACTTGTTCATTTTCCTCCCGGCCAGTGCCGAATCGGATCCTGTCTATTGGCCGGGAGGTTGAGCCCTTTACCGCTCCAGCTCTTCCGCTGTCCCCTGAATGAGCTGCCAGGCTCGACGAACGTGGCGTTCCTCCGTATGGGTCTGCCCGACGCAGAATCGCAGCGTATATTTATCGTTCAGCTTGGTATGGGTTAAATATAGCCGGCCACTTCGATTTACCTGCTCCAACAATTGTTGATTGATGCCTTCTCCTCCTACATGCCGGAAGCAAACCAGATTGAAGGGGGGCAGCACGGCCAGTTCGAAGCGATGGTCATCTTGGACCCATCGGGTGAATTTTTGAGCCAATTCCACATGGCGTCGAATGTGGTAGCGTAAACCTTCCACCCCGTAGTGACGGATGACGAACCACAGCTTCAAAGAGCGGAAACGTCTACCCAGCGAGATTTGCCAGTCTCGATAGTCGATGACCGCGCCCGACTCCGTGGCTTGGTTGCGCAGGTACTCGGGAAGCACACTCAGCGTGTTGATTAAAACTGCCCGGTCCCCTACATAAAAGCAATCGCAATCGAAATTGGTAAACAGCCACTTGTGCGGATTAAAACAGTAACTATCCGCAAATTCTATTCCGGCATGGATGTACCGATATTCGGGACAGATGGCGGCGGAACCGATCATGGCGGCATCCACGTGAAGCCAAAGGCCTTCCCGGCGGCAGATCTGACCAATCTCCGGTAGCGGATCTATGGCGTTCGAGGAGGTGGTGCCAAGAGTCGCGCATACAAAACAGGGGATCAGACCGGAACGACGATCTTGCTCGATCTTTTCAGCCAGGTTATCCGGCCGCAGGGCAAAGCGTTCATCCACCTCGATCAGTCGGAGATTCTGCTGGCCCATCCCGGCAATCTTAACTGCTTTCTCGATGGAAGAATGGGTCTGGGTTGAGGCATAGGTAACCAGACGCCCATCACAGCCACGTTGGTTGCTCATAAAGTTGGTCGCGCGCTCGCGCGCTGCCAGAAGAGCACAAAGAGAGGCGCTGGAAGCGCTATCCTGAATTACCCCGCCCCCCTTCCCGTCCGATTTGAATTTTGCCGGCATGCCCATCATATCCGCCAGCCAATCCAGAATATGCGTTTCCAGCTCTGTGCAGGCCGGACTTGTTGCCCACAGCATTCCCTGGACTCCAAGACCTGCGGAAAGTAATTCCCCTAATATGGAGGGCCCCGAAGTGTTGGCGGGAAAGAAAGCAAAGAAATTGGGTGACTGCCAATGGGTGATTCCAGGAAGGATGATCGCGTCCATATCCCTGAGAATTGCCGCAAAGGCTTCTCCCCGGAGAGGCGGCTCGGCAGGAAGCGAAGCTCGTATTTCTCCTGGCTGTACCTGGGACATTACCGGGAGGGACTCAAGGCGTTGATAGTAATCGGCAATCCAGTCTACTACCTCTCGTCCATAACGCCGGAACTCTTCAGGGGTCATGTGCAAGCTATTTTGGTTTGGCATTTTTTCCGTTCCCTCCGAAAAAATATCCTCTCCCCTATTTTTTCCCTCTTGCAGAAGAGGGAAAGGGGGAGAGGTCGATAGAAAAGAAGGAGGGTCAGCTATCTAACGCCACTCGGCATCTGTCGGGTGAAAATTCGTCGTTGAGTGCCGCACGACCTCCCGATCCAGGCCGTGCTCCGTGAACTTCGCCCACTCGGCGAAGTGCGGCATCTTCCGGTGGGCCAGCCGCGCCGCCTCGTCCTTGTAGACCTCGTAGAAGAAGAACTTCAGCGGGTCATCGCTGTCGCGCAGCACGTCAAAGCGCATGCATCCCGGCTCATCCGCCACCGAGTGCACCGCATCGTGCTTTATGACCTTTAGAAACTCGTCGAGCGCCGACGGTTTGATGTGAACTTCAATCAGCATGCAGATCATGGCAATCTCTCCCTTGATGGTGGTGGGTTATCTACTTGCTCGATCAAAATATGGATTCTTCCCTTTAGCCGACAGAGGAATTCCCATTATTATGCTCGCTGCGGGCATGTAATTCAGCCGCCTGGCTGCCGCGCCTATTCTATAGAAAATGCGGTTATCTACATTGAGGATGCTCGCTGTCTTTACCGCTGAACATACTGCGATCCCAAGATCTAACGCCTTGAAAATACAGGTTGGCCCTTGAAAGTCCTGTCCAAGTTTTTTCTCAACTTTATCAAACTCATCACAAGATTTATAACCGCATGCTCCACAGTTCGTTATATATCTTTTCGTCCCCCTGACCCCAATGAGAACTATAACATCCGAGCCCCTCACTTCTTTGGCCTGTTGGCTCCAACGCTCCATGTTTCGCTCAACCGCTATTTTCTCCATATCCGTAGCCAGAGCTTCCGCCTCTGCCCCATAGACAACCGCCGTTAGTATATCGTCTACTCCTCCACTCTTGGGAGCCGTCCTGGCTGAAACAACCATGAGGTTGGCTGTATCCATGACCCCTTGTCGTTCTTGCTCTTGGCCATCAATAATCGGCATTGTTTAACCCTCTTTTCATGTAATAGGAATTCGCCTCACAGTACTGTGAATATACCGGGAAGAAAAGCATGTGTCAAGGCAGTTTGAACACTTGCCCCCCTTCACTTTTCAATGGGTTGATGAATTTACTCTGATTAACGGAGCCCGGACCCGGCGGGGAGATGCTGCGCTGTGTCCTCTGGGGTGAATCGCCTTTTTTAGATGCTGTGGATTTTACTCTGGTTTTCCCTTTTTGGCTTGGAAACAATCGCCAATCTAAATATCAATATAAGAGCTCACTGGGGTTAGTTTTCACCATTTTTTCAACATCCTTGTCGGGAATACCACGCATCAGCATGCCGGTTATAAATAATCGCATAGCCTCCACCGGCGCAGGAAAAGCAAAGTGGCCACAGTCAGTGCCGATCACGATGCGGTCACACCCCACAACTTTGACAGCCTCCATGAATTCATCCCAAGACCACATCAGGCCGGTCTCAAAATTCGCGCAATACATACCGAGATAGGCTCCTTTCCCGGCTGCGATTTTCATTTGGTCAACGGTCATTTTAGCTGTTAACTGTAAGGGATGACCGACTTCAATCCTCTCAACTCCCGCCTTTTTGGCCGCGTCGATTATGATAAATCTTTCCTTAACACTCTGGTGAGAAAGGGATAGGACCATGTCTCCCTCAGCGATTATATCCAGAATTTCTCGAAGCAACGGCTTAACTTGGTCATTTTCATCAAGGACGGCAATCCCTCCGGGGATTCCATAGAGTTTACGATGAAAAGAAGAATCCTTATTGGGAAGCCATACATGTTTCCCGCCGACTCGGTAACTCGTTAATACCGCTTCTGGGTTTAAACCGCCGACCGAATCATTCAACATGACTCCGCCGCGAACATCAATTCTTTTCTTGTTATGCTGCCCGGCCCACTGGTCAACGGCTTTTTGGACGAAATAAGCGGAGCGTGTGCTGGGCATGGAATGGCCTTTGAATACAACTGCTTTCATGCCCACCTGGCAACCTTGAATGGCGATTTCTAATTCATCATATACCCGCGCGTTGTAAGCATCGGGTCCGGGATGGATATGAACATCAATCGCACCATCCATTAATTTCCAGACCCTATCCATATCAAAACGAGGTGCCTTTAGACGGGAGTACCCGGCAGGAACAGCCCCATAAGCCGCACGCAAAGCAGGATCCTGCCTCAGTCGCTGCAAAAGTTTTTCATCGGCCAACGCTGGTTCAAAGATTTCTTCAGTCATAACAATCCCCTTTATCCTTTCCGGTGGGGTGAAAACGCCCGGCTACGGGATTTCTTTATTCATGCCCCGCGGCTTTTGACCCATTCGGCGGCGCCAAGCGCTCCCAGATTCAACCCTGAACCTTGGCCCGAGCTCAGGCCGAGGGCAAGCCCCGGCCTTTAGGCCGGGGAGTCGTAGGGTTGACATCGGGGTTGGAACCGCGGCGAGGCTCAGAACCGCGGCTCCTCCAAGTACAGGTCAATCGGTTCGGTATAAAGTAGAGTCTCGCTCCGAGAGCGGGTGCCGGAGGCGATATCAATGACGGTTTGGTAAAGGCGTTCTCCTGCCTCTGCCGGATCCTCCTGGTTCTCGATCACGGTCCCTGAATAAAAATCAATGTTGTCCTTGGCCATCGCGTACGTATTGGGGTTGGCCGTACACCAGAGGAAGGGCGCTACAACCGATGGCGATCCCTCTAAGAGGGTACGACCGGTCAGGCCCCCGCCCCCAAGCTGGAACAGGACAAGGTTGGAGCCCGCCGCCGCATACCCGGCGAAGATGGAAAAGGATCCCATCCAGTTGTCCACGAAATAGAGGCCCCTGCCCTTCGGCTTCTCCGCATATTGCAGAACCCCCTGAATCGGCGCCGTTCCCGCCTTGTGGATCGCTCCCAGGCTCTTCTCTTCCAGTGAGCTGATCCCCCCCTTGATATTGGACGGGACGGGGTTTACGGTCCGGATGTCCAAGCCGGTGGATTTGGCCAGCGCCTCCCGGTGCGCGACGGCATCCAGGATCGCCTTGGATACATCCGGAGTTGCGGCGCGCTTCGCCAGCGCCTGCTCGGCACCGATAATTTCGGTGGTCTCGCCGAAGAAGGCGGTGCCTCCCGCTTTCACGATCTTGTCAAAGAGATATCCCACGGCCGGGTTGCCGGCGATGCCTGAGGTTGTGTCGGAATACCCGCATTTGACTCCCAGGCAAAGATGCTTGTCCTCTGTTTCCGTTCTCCGGAGTTTCGAAGCCTCGTACACCATCATACGGGCCAGCTGAATTCCTTTCCCAATGGCCCCGTAAACGCCGCCGTCCTTGGCCGGGTCGATGACCTCCACCCGCTTGCCGCTTGCTGCGATCTCGTCAGCGAGGCGCTCGACCGTGAGTTCCGGGTATCCAACACCCGGGCTGGCTGCGTGGACGATCACGGAGGCTACGTTGGGGTTTTTCCCGAGCCCGGTCAGAACGCGGGCAATCCGCTCCCGGTCATTGGCAGTGCGGCCGGAACCGTGATCTACGGTTTGGATGGTCCGGGTCCCGGCGACAAAGTCGGTGATTGACTTGGCGATTAGGCCCTGCGGGATGACCAGTACGAAATTCCGCGTTCCCACGGACCCGTCGGGCCGCATGTAACCGAGGAAGCTCATCGATTTTCCCTCCCTTCCAGGTCTCCCCGCGCCCGGGTGCCTCCAAGATTGTGAACGTGTACCAGTGCGCCTCTGGCGATCGACCGGCCGGCTTTGCCGATCGTCTCCCCGTACTTCAGGATGATCGCTCCCTGAGGAATCTCCTCCAGGGCGATTTTGAAACCGAAGGGAATGGCCTCGATAGCAGTCAAATTGCGAACCACTCCCCCCCGGGAGATTTGGACCTGGTCTCCGGGTTGGATTTCCTCAATGGATGTTGCCACATTATCCTTCGGGTGCATGATGAGGGCACGCTTCGCGGGCATGGATCCATCCTCCTTAAACGGTAGCTTAAATTGAAGAAACCTCCCTTGAGGGATATTTCTTCAGGCTACACCTTGTTCGGGAAAATAACAGCCTCCGTTGGGAACGTCAAGTAAAAATAGAGGGGAAAAATTCGCCCTTCTGCCGTATTTTAGGCTTGCCCTTGAGAATCGCTAGCCAAACCGGCGGACGTAAGGAACTGTTGAGGCATTCAACGAGTCATGGCTTAGTGAACGACGGCGTAGCCGCAGGTGACGGGCAGTAATGG